>SBBV01000459.1 GCA_005240015.1 Candidatus Odyssella thessalonicensis
GCGGGGCCGGCCGAGACGAGGGTGGGCGCCGTATCGAGCTGCGTGCCGAAGGCCGGCGTGATGGCCTCGTTGAGCGCGTTGAAACGTCCGAAGCGGCTGACCAGGACATTGCTGCCGAGGGAGATGTAGACGCGCTTGCCGAGCCAGTGAGGGTCCGCGCTCGGCGTCTCCGCCCGCGCCGTGGCAGGCAGCGCGAATAGCCCGGCCAGCCCCAATACGACCAAGCGTCGTTGCACGCGGCATCCTCCGGCCTGATCGGCTTGCGAGCGTAGCGGGGGAGGTGCCGGGCTTCGTCCACGGGCGGCGCGTCGTGTCCGTGATCGGCAAAATTGCCGGGCCACGGCCCCTTGACGTTGACGTAAACGTAAACTTATGGCACGATGATGTGGCAGGAAGGGCCGCCGCCCGTTATCGGGTGAGGGCCATGTTATGCTTTACGGCGCGGGGCAGGCGCGCCAAGTCAGAGACACGCCCGGAGACGGCAATGCCCGACGACACCAGGACCAAGACGGAAGCGCGCAAGCCCGCGACGAAGCCGCATGGTCCGGCGCACAAGAGCTATGTGCCGAAGCACCGCCTGCGCTTCGTGACGGCGGCGGCCCTCTTCGACGGGCACGACGCCTCGATCAACATCATGCGCCGCATCCTCCAGGCCGGCGGCGCCGAGGTGATCCATCTCGGGCATAACCGCTCGGTCGACGAGATCGTCAACGCCGCGGTCCAGGAAGACGCGCACGCGATCGCGGTCTCGTCCTATCAGGGCGGGCACGTCGAATTCTTCAAATACATGGCCGACCTGTTGCGCCAGCGCGGCGCCGACAACATCCGCGTCTTCGGCGGCGGCGGCGGCACGATCGTGCCCGAGGAGATGCGCGCGCTGCACGACTACGGCGTCACGCGCATCTACTCGCCGCATGACGGGCAGGCGATGGGCCTGCAGGGCATGATCGCCGACATGCTCGAGCGCGCCGATTACGATCTTGCCGACGGGCCGGCGCTCGATGTGAGCGCGCTCGCGGCCGACCAGAAGCGCGCCGTGGCGCGGCTCATCACCTTGCTCGAGGCCGGGCGGCTCGACGCCAAGGCGGAGAGCCTTCTCAAGGCCAAGGCCGCGCAGTCGAAGGCGCCGGTCGTCGGCGTCACGGGCACCGGCGGCGCTGGGAAATCCTCGCTCACCGACGAGCTGGTGCGGCGCTTCCGGCTCGATCAGCCCGAGCTCGCCATCGCGATCATCGCGGTCGATCCCACGCGGCGGAAGTCGGGCGGAGCGCTCTTGGGCGACCGCATCCGCATGAACGCGATCGAGCACCCCAAGGTCTACATGCGCTCGCTCGGCACGCGCGGCTCGGGCTCGGAGATCTCGGAGGCGCTGCCCGGTGCCATCGTCGCGGTGAAGGCCGCGGGCTACGACGTCGTCATCGTCGAGACCTCGGGCATCGGCCAGGGCAATGCCGGCATCGTGCCGCTGGTCGACGTGTCGATGTACGTGATGACGCCCGAGTACGGCGCCGCGAGCCAGCTCGAGAAGATCGACATGCTCGACTTTGCCGACATCGTCGCGATCAACAAGTTCGACCGCCGCGGCGGCAAGGACGCGCTGCGCGACGTCAGCAAGCAGATGCAGCGCAACAAGCAGGCCTTCGGCAAGCGGCCCGAGGAGATGCCGGTGTTCGGCACGATCGCGAGCCGCTTCAACGACGACGGCGTGACCGCGCTCTATCAGGGCCTGCTCGGCGTGCTGCGCGAAAAGAAGCTCGCCGGCTGGCAGAGCCGCTGGCCGGCGCTCGCGATCCGCCATTCCTCGGCCGAGCGTGCGATCATCCCGCCCGAGCGCAACCGCTATCTCGCCGAGATCGCCGAGACCGTGCGCGGCTATCACCAATGGGCCGGCGACCAGGCGAAGATCGCGCGCGAACGCCAGCGCCTCGCGGAAACCAAGAAGCTGCTCGGCGCCGACGCGCCGGCCAAGCTCGACCAGCTGCTGGCCGAGCGCGAGGCGAGGCTCGAGGCGCGCGCCAAGAAGCTCATCGACATCTGGCCGAAGGTGCGCGCGAGCTATGCCGGCGACGAGTACGTCGTGAAGATCCGCGACCGCGAGATCCGCTACGGGCTCAAGTACAAGTCGCTCTCGGGCACCGCGATCCCGAAGGTGTGCCTGCCGAAATACGAGGATCACGGCGATCTTCTGAAGTGGCTGCTCAAGGAGAACGTGCCGGGCAGCTACCCCTATACGGCCGGCGTCTTCGCGTTCAAGCGCGAGAACGAGGACCCGACGCGCATGTTTGCGGGCGAGGGCGACGCGTTCCGCACCAACAAGCGCTTCCACTATCTCTCGAAGCATGTGCCGGCCAAGCGCCTCTCGACCGCATTCGATTCGGTGACGCTCTACGGCTGGGACCCCGACGAGCGGCCCGACATCTACGGCAAGGTCGGCACCTCGGGCGTCTCGATCGCGACGCTCGACGACATGAAAGTCCTCTACGACGGTTTCGATCTCACCGATCCGATGACGTCGGTGTCGATGACGATCAACGGCCCGGCGCCGATCCTGCTCGCGTTCTTCCTCAATGCGGCGATCGACCAGCAGGTCGAGCGACGGGAGAAGGAATTCGGCCGCATGCTGACGCC
>SBBV01000337.1 GCA_005240015.1 Candidatus Odyssella thessalonicensis
CCTACACGCTGCGCTAGTCCGAACTTCGTCGCGAGACGAGACGTTGGGGGCGCCGGCAACGGCGCCCCCTTCGCTTTCGGGCTTCCGCTTTCGCGCGCCCAGCGCCTATCTTCGCTCGATGCCGCCCTCCGCACGCTACTGGATCGATCTCACCACGGCCGAGTTCGCCACGCTCGACCGCGCGCGCCTGATCGCGCTGTTGCCGGTCGGCGCTACCGAGCAGCACGGGCCGCATCTCCCGCTCTCGGTCGATTCGCGCATCGCGGCGGCGCTCGTGAAGCGCGTGGCCGATGCGCTGCCGGCCAACTTTCCGCTCTCGGTGCTGCCGATGCTGCATTTCGGCGTCAGCCCCGAGCACGCCGATTTTCCCGGCACACTTTCGCTCTCGGCCGAGACCATGCTGGCGCTGCTGATGGATGTGGGGCGCGGCATCGCCGCCGCCGGCATCAAGAAGCTGGCCATCCTCAACAGCCATGGCGGCCAGCCGCAGATCCTCGACATCGCGGCGCAGAAGCTGCGGCGCGAATGCCGCCTGCTCGTCTTCCCGTTGAACGGATATCGCTACTGGAACGTCGAGAAGCATTTCGGCGCCGAGGAAGCGGCGCTCGGCATCCATGGCGGGGCCGCCGAGACGTCGATCATGCTCGCGATCGCCGCCGAGACCGTGCGCCGCGGCGCGATCGCCGATTTCCGCTCGCTCGCCGCCGAGATGGCCAGGCGCTTCCGCCATCTCCGTCCCTATGGACGCATCGCGAGCTTCGGCTGGCAGGCGCAGGACCTCAATCCCGTGGGCGCCGTGGGCAACGCCACGCGCGCCGATGCCGCCAAGGGCGAGGCGCTGCTCGCCGAGGCCGCCGCCACGCTGCGCGAGATCCTCGTCGAGATCGACGCGCTCTCGCCCGATGTGCTCAAGGAAAAGGATGGACCGTGACGCCCGTCGCCATCCGCAAGCTCTGCCTCTCCTTCCCCGGCGCCACCGAGACGATCCAGTGGGGCAACGAGCGCGTGTTCAAGGTCGGCGGCAAGATGTTCGCGGTGATCAGCGCGGACCGCGGCGCCGATGCGATGTCGTTCAAGGCGAGCGACGAGAGCTTCCGGCTTCTGACCGAGCTGCCGGGCTTGGCGCCGGCGCCCTACCTCGCCCGCGCGCAATGGGTGAGGATCGAGCCGCTGGCATCGCTGCCGGACGCCGATCTCGCCGCGTATCTCCGCCGCGCCCACGCGATCGTGGCGGCGAGACTGCCGAAGAAAACGCGCGATGCGCTGGCGCCGGCCATCTCGCGATCTGCACGCCGGCGGTGAAACGCAGCGGTTTCTCAGACCCTCGAGCTGGTCTGTCATCCGCGATCCGGGACAGCAACGGCATGGCTCACGAATTCAAATTGCATGGAAGCCCGCACTCGCAGTTCACCTACAAAGTGGCGCTTATGCTGCATCTGTGCGCAAGGAGCTTCGACTTCCGCTATGTGAGCTTCCAGAAGGGCGTGAATCGCACGCCGGAGTTCCGCGCGCTGTCTCGATGGGGCCAGGTGCCGGTGCTCGAGCATAGCGGCCGCGTGCTCTGCCAATCGGCCGCCATTCTGGAATACCTCGCCGAGACGATCGGCAAGTTCGGTTCGACCAACGCGGAGACCCGTTGGCGCATGCGCGAATGGCTTTATTGGGACGCGGACAGGCTCGCTCCTCCGATCTCAGGCTGCTATGGCGTGAGTCTCGCGGCGCGCAAGCTGCTTCCGCTCGTCTTCGATCCTGCCATTGTCGCGTGGTATCGCCAGCGGGCCGACACGGCATTGTCGGCGCTCGATGCGAATCTCGCGGGGCGCGATTTCCTTGCGACGGATCAGGCTACGATCGCGGATATCTGCTGCTTCGGCGATGTCGCCTTTGCGCCGCTGAGCGGCATCGATATGAGCCGCTGGGCCCATCTCGGCGCCTGGGTCGCCCGCATGCAGAGCCTTCCGCGTTTCAAAGAGCCATTCGACCTTCTCAGGATGGCCGACGCCGAGGTTCGGGCCGTCTGAGTCCCGCTCTGACGCAAGAAAAAGCCTACGAGTCGTATTGCATCAACGACGTCACCGGCACGTCGATCTTCTCGCGCCCCTTCAAGAAGCTGAGCTCGATCAGGAACGCGCAGGCCGCGACCTTGGCCTTGACCAGGCGCAGGAGATGAATCGCCGCGGCCGCCGTGCCGCCGGTGGCGAGGAGATCGTCGAGGATCACGACCGTGTCGCCGGGCTTCACCGCGTTCTCCTGCATTTCGATCGTGTCGGTGCCGTATTCGAGCTGATAGGTGTAGCGGATCGTCTCGCCCGGCAGCTTGCCCTTCTTCCTCAGCATGACGAAGCCCAAGCCGAGCTCGAGCGCCACCGGCGCCGCCACGAGAAATCCGCGCGATTCGATGCCGGCGAGGATAGTGGGCTTGTGCGGGCGGATCGCCTTGGCCAGCTGGTCGACGGCGCTGCGCCAGGCATCCTTGTGGGCGAGCAAGGTGGAAATGTCGTAGAACAGAATGCCCTTCTTCGGAAAATCGGGCACGTGGCGGATATGGTCCTTGAGATTCATCACGTGACGCGTCCCCTCGCTGTGCTGGCGAAGCTAGGCGAAGCCGCCATGAGCGGCAAGGCGCGACGATGATCCGCCTTCGCCAAGGCTCCGGCGGACGAGACGAACCCGTGGGCCGCAGCCCGGAGGGCGAAGGCCCATGAGCGCCGATTGGCCGCCGTTCATCGTCGCCGTCGCCCCCAACGGCGCACGCAAGACCAAAGCCGATCATCCCGCCTTGCCGATGACGGCGGACGAGATCGCGCGCGACGCCGCCGCCTGCCACGCCGCCGGCGCCGCCATGATCCACCTCCACATCCGCGACAAGGCCGGCAAGCATCTGCTCGACGCCGAAGCCTATCGCGCGACGACGGCCGCGATCCGCCGCGAGGCCGGCCCCGACCTCATCGTGCAGATCACGACCGAATCGGTCGGCATCTACATGCCCGGCTACCAGATGGCGATGGTGCGCGACGCCAAGCCCGAAGCCTGCTCGGTCGCGATCCGCGAGCTCGTGCCCAACGCCGCGGCGGAGCACGAGGCGGCAGTGTTCTTCGCCTGGATGGCGGCCGAGCGCGTCACCCCGCAATACATCCTTTACAATGCCGACGAGGTGCGCCGCTTCGCCGATCTCCGCGCGCGCGGCGTCATTCCGCCAGCGACGCCTTTCGTGCTCTACGTGCTCGGCCGCTACAGCGCCGGCCAGACCTCGGATCCGCTCGATCTCGCGCCGTTCCTCGCCGTGGCCGAGCGGGATTGGCACTGGTCGGTGTGCGCGTTCGGCGCCAGGGAAGGCACCGTCGCGTTGACCGCCGCGGTGCTCGGCGGGCATAGTCGCGTCGGCTTCGAGAACAATCTCTTGCTCGGCGATGGGCGCGTGGCGCCCGGCAATGCGGCGCTGGTCGAGCAGGCGTGCCGCAACGCCGCCGCAATCGGCCGCAGCCGGGCCGACGGTGCCACCGCCCGCGCCCTGCTGTCGGCGCCGCCGAGGCGCTGACGGCGCCGCCGCGATGGGCATGGCCATGACGAAACGCATCGCCCTCTTGTTGCTGGTGTTGAGCGGCGCGGCGACCGCCGCCGAGCCGACGAAGCTGGTCCTGAGCGCAGGCGGCAAGGGCGAGCCGGCGCTCGCCTTCGCGCAGCAGCTCTGCACCGCCGTCAACCAGCAGCAGCGCCGCTACAACCTCGCCTGCGAGGTGCGCGAGAATGCCGGCTCGGTTGCCGGCCTCCAGAGCCTCGACGGCGAGGAGGTCCAGGTCGCCTTCGCGCGCGGCGACTGGCTCGCGCAGGCGGCCGCCGGCACCGGCCCGTTCCGCGACCGCGGACCCGTGCGCGGCAGCGGCCGCGAGCGGCGCGGCGGGCCCAACGAGGATCTGCGGGCGCTGTTCCTGCTGCAGGTCGAGACCTTCATCGTCGTGGCGCGCGCCGATGCGGGCATCAAGGCGCCGGCCGACATGAAGGGCAAGCGCGTCAACATCGGCCCACCCGGCAGCGGCGCCCGCATCATGTTCGATCTTCTGGCGCCGGCGCTCGGCTGGGTCGTGCGCGACTTCAACGTCGCCGCCGAGCTCAGGTCCGCCGACCAGATGGACGCGCTCTGCCGCGGCCGCGTCGATGCCGTGCTCTATCTCGCCGCCAATCCGGACGCGGCCGTGCGCGCGGCGGCGCAGGCCTGCGATACGCTGTTCGTTCCGGTGAGCGGGCGCGAGGTCGAAGCGCTCGACAAAGACGTGTCGTATCTCCTGCGCGCGCCGATTCCGGGCGGCCTCTACAAGGGCGTGCCGCGCGACGTACCGAGCGTGGGCTTCGCGATGATCGCGGCCAGCACGAGCAAAGTGAACGCCGCCGCGGTCTATCAGCTGGTGCGCGCCGTCTTCGAGCACCTCGCGCGGCTGCAGCGTGCCGATC
>SBBV01000376.1 GCA_005240015.1 Candidatus Odyssella thessalonicensis
GCGCCTCGCCGGCGAACACCAGCGGCGGAAAGGTGGCAAGACGCTTCTCGACCGCGGCGAGCGCCGCGGCATCGGGATAGTCGGGCATCTGAAGCGCCGGCTTGGCGCGCCAAGTGATGGGGGTCCAGGGCGACGGCATCGCGGTACGTCCAGCTAGGCTGCGGTAACGGGCCTTCCAATACCCCAAAGCCTCTCGCTTACCAAACGCGCGAAACGGCTTTTCTGCCGGCCCCCGCGCCGCGACCTAGGCGCTCCCGGCCGGGGCGCCTATGATGCGGGGATCGCTGAGGAAATCCGGGTCATGGCGACCGAAAACCCGTTCTCCGTGCTCTCCTATATCGTGGCGCCGGCGCTTCTCACCAACACCACGGCGCTCCTGCTGATGGGGACCACCAACCGCTTCGCGCGCGCCGTCGATCGCGCCCGGGCCGTCGCCGAGCGGGTGACCAAGGCGGCGCCCGCCGCCGATCCGGACCTCGACCGGCTGACCGAGACCGAGCTCGGCATCTGCCGCCGCCGCGTCAACATCATCCGCAATGCGATGACGGCGTTCTACACGGCTACCGCGTGTCTGGCGCTGGCGACGCTGATCTCGCTCGCGGGCGCGCTGCTCGGATCTGCCCGCTCCGGCGCCCTGCTCGATGTGGCGCTCGGCATATCGGCCGCATTCGGCGTGGCCGGCGTCGCCGCGATCGTCTTTGGCTCGGCGACGCTCGTCGTCGAGAGCCGCCTGGGCGCCCGCGCCAACATCCACGAGACGGCGTACGTGCAGCGATTGCTCGAGGCGCGGCGGAGGTAGCGCCTACGCGCTATGGCCGTTGCGCAGCTTTTCGAGATCGAAGCGGCGGAACGGGCCCAGCGATACGCCGGCCATCAGTGCGGCGGCCTCGTTGCGCGCGATCGGAAAGCGCCCGAACGTGCCCATCGCGAAGTCGCGCAGCGGGCCAAGCCACGCGCGATCGCTCTGGAACAGCGGTGTCAGCCGGCGGCTGGCCCATTGATAGAAGCGGAGGTGCCGGCGTCGCCGCTCGACATAGAGCGCGAGCGCCGCGTCGACGTCGCGCGTCTCGGCGAGCGCGTCGGCGAGCGTGGCCGCGTCGACGAGCGCGAGATTGGCGCCTTGGCCGAGCTGCGGGCTCGTCCCGTGCGCGGCATCGCCGATGAACAGGATGCGGCTCGCGACCGGCGTGCGCATCACGACGTCGCGGTATTTCGCGCGCATGAACGCCTCGCAATCCTCGAGCCCGTCGACATAGGCGGCGTAGTCGGGCCAGTAGTCCGCGAGCTCGCGCCGCCAGGCGGCAAGGCCGGCCGCGCGCCACGCCTCGACGCGGTCGTTGCGCAGGCTCCAAAACACGGCAACCTGGCGCGTGCCCGGCGGATGGCTCGGGAGACGCCCGATCGGAAGCAGCCCGGCCATGCGCATGGGGCCGTCATAGACCTGGCGCAGCATGTCGGAAGCGGCACCACGCTCGTCGCGCACCGTCCAGAGCGCGCCGTAGGGATAGCGCGGCGCGCGGACGACGGCGCCGTGTTTCGCGCGCAGCGCCGATTCGGCGCCATCGGCGACGAGCACGAGATCGAACGGGCCGTGCCGCCGCCCCTGCGCATCAATCAGGCGCAAAGCGCTCGCGGTCCGGATCTCCGCGATTTCGGAAGCCGTGCTGATCGCGATGCCGTCGCGCACCACGGCGTCATGCAGAAGCCCGAACAGCAGCCCCCGCTGCAGGCCGAGGCCGAAGCTGCCGGGCCGGTAATATTTGTAGGACACGTCGAGCACGATGCGGCCCTTGCGCGAATGGCCGAGCATGCGCGTGACCTTGACACCGTACGCGAGCGCCGCCTCGAGCAGGCCGAGGCGCTCGAGCACCACCTGTCCCGTCGGCTGGATCAGCAGCCCGGCGCCGATCGGTCGCGGCGTCTCGAACCGCTCGAAGAGTTCGACGCGGTGCCCGGCGCGATGCAGGAACAGCGCCGCCGCCTGTCCGGCGACCCCGCAGCCGACGATGGCGATGGTGTGACGATGCAAGCGACGGTCCCCGGTTGCCGCCCGAGCCCGCACCCATTGAAGCACAGTCGCAGATCGTCCCGCTCCCCCCTTGAGGGACCCTTGAGGGGAAGCTGTCCAGCGCGTTTTCGCGCGCTCGACTGACGGGGGCCGGCGCCTAACCAGGGGGCAACATCGACCCCCCACCCGGAGCCGCGCAAGTGCGCGGCTCCGACCGCCCCCTCAAGAGGGGCGGAAAAGAGAATTCACGCTTCGCCTCCGAATTATTCCGCCGCCTTCTTCATTGGCGCCTGCCAGGGGCCGCCAGCCTGCGTGCGCAGTGTCACGAACTCCTCGGCCACGGTCGGGTGGATGCCGATCGTGGCGTCGAAATCGCGCTTGGTGGCGCCCATCTTCAAGGCGACGGCGAAGCCTTGCACGATCTCGCCGGCGTCGGGGCCGACCATGTGGAGGCCGACGACTCGCTGGCTCGCCTTGTCGACGACGAGCTTCATCAGGGTCTGCTCGTCGCGGCCCGAGAGCGTGTGCTTCATCGGGCGGAAGGTCGAGCGATAGATCTCGACGGCGCCGTAACGCTTGCCGGCGTCCTCCTCGGTCAGGCCCACCGTGCCGAGACTGGGCTGGCTGAAGACGCAGGTCGGCACGTACTCGTAGCTGACACTGCGCCCCGACGGATTGAACAGCGCGTCGGCCAGCGCATGGCCTTCGGCGATGGCGACCGGCGTGAGGTTGAGCCGGTCGGTGACGTCGCCGATCGCGTAGATGTTGGGAACACTCGTGCACCAGTTCTCGTCGACGATGACGGCGCCGTCGGCGTCGCAGGCGACGCCGGCGGTCTCGAGGCCGAGATTTCTGGTCAGCGGCGCACGCCCCGTCGCGAACACGACAATGTCGCACTCGACCGTCGCTCCGTCCTTGAGCGTGGCGCACAATCC
>SBBV01000486.1 GCA_005240015.1 Candidatus Odyssella thessalonicensis
AAAAGCCCACAAAAGCCGACAAATGCCGACAAAAGCCCACCTTGTAAAAAATGTCGGCTTTTGTCGGCATTTGTTGGCTTTTGTCGACATCCGGCCCATTGCGGAGACGGCGCCTCGCTCGCGGCGGCGCCCGTGCTTCGGCGGCGCGCCGCGATCGGGCGAACCTTCTTAGGCTCTCCAGCGTAACCTTTGGGTTGCAATGCTCGCCGCCGCCTGTTCGGCCGTGTTAACTTCAGCGCTTCCGCCCGGAGCGACCCATGGACAAGACCGAAACGATCACCCGCCCCTCCCCGTCGAAGCTGGAGGTCAACACGCTCGAGCCCTACTGGATGCCGTTCACCGGCAACCGGCATTTCAAGCGCAATCCGCGCCTGCTCGCCTCCGCCGCCGGCATGTATTACACGAGCGACGACGGGCGGAAGATCCTCGACGGCTGCGCCGGGCTCTGGTGCGTCAACGCCGGGCACGGGCGGCGCGAGATCACCGAGGCGATCCAGCGCCAGGCGAGCGAGCTCGACTACGCGCCCTCGTTCCAGATGGGCCACCCGCTCGCGTTCGAGCTCGCCGCGCGCTTGACCGCGACCTTGCCCGGCGATCTCGACCACGTCTTCTACTGCAACTCCGGCTCCGAGGCGGTCGACACTGCGTTGAAGATCGCGCTCGCCTATCACCAGGCGAAGGGCGATTTCCGCCGCACGCGCCTGATCGGCCGCGAGCGCGCCTATCACGGCGTGGGCTTCGGCGGCATCTCGGTGGGCGGCATCACCTACAACCGCCGCGCTTACGCCGCGGCGCTGCTGCCGCAGGTCGACCACCTGCCGCATACGCACGACCTCGCGAAGAACGCGTTCAGCCGCGGCCAGCCCGGGCACGGCGCGCATTTCGCCGATGCGCTGGAGCAGCTGTGCGCGCTGCATGGGGCCGACACCATCGCCGCGGTCATCGTCGAGCCCGTGGCCGGCTCCACCGGCGTGCTGGTGCCGCCCCAGGGCTATCTCGAGAAGCTGCGCCAGATCTGCGACAAGCACGGCATTTTGCTGATCTTCGACGAGGTGATCACCGGCTTCGGGCGGCTCGGAGCGCCTTTCGCGGCCGAGTATTTCGGCGTACTGCCCGACTTGATGTCGGTGGCGAAGGGCTTGACCAACGCCGCCGTGCCGATGGGCGCGGTATTCGCGCGCAAACCCGTCTACGACGCGTTCATGCAGGGGCCCGAGAACGCGATCGAGCTGTTCCACGGCTACACCTATTCGGGCCATCCGCTCGCCTGCGCCGCGGCGCTGGCGACGCTCGAGATCCACCGCCGCGAAGGGCTCGCCGAGCGCGCCAAGAGCATCGCCGGCTACTGGGAAGACGCGATCCATTCGCTCAAGGACGCCAGGCACGTGATCGACCTGCGCAACCTGGGGATCATCGGCGCGATCGAGCTCGCGCCCCGGCCGGGCCAGCCCGGTGCGCGCGCGTTCGAGACCTTCCTCGAATGCTTCGGGCGCGGGCTCCTGATCCGCGTCACCGGCGACACGATCGCGCTCTCGCCGCCGCTGATCGTCGAGAAGGCCGAGATCGACCGCATGGCGGAGACGATCCGCGCGGTGCTGGCTACGGTTTCTTAACCGTAACCCTCAAATTAACCATTGGTTCACGGTTGGACGCCTAATGTTTGATGAAGGCCGGATTTTTTGCAGGCAAGGCGGGGAAGAGACGAGCCTCGCGGAGTTTTTGTGTGCCGATGGAGCGGGAGCCGATCACCCAATCGGAGCAGGATCTTGCCCGAGTGCAGGCCGCCGTGGCCGCCTCGGGCGACATCGCTTATGACTGGGATCTGCGCAGCGACCGCATCGGCTGGTCGGGTGCCAGTCATATTCTCGAAAGGCTGGTGGGCGGGCCGATCCGGCGCGGCGCCGAGTTCCTGAAGCGCATCGCGCCCGAGGACATGCTGCATCGCCGGCGCCTGCTCGAAGCGCACTACAAGCTCGGCGCCCTCTTCGATTGCGAATACCGCTTCACCGACGGGCACGGCGGCATCATCTGGCTGCACGAGCGCGCCTCGGCGCGGCGCGGCAAGAACGGCGCCGCCACCGGCCTCACCGGCACGATCCGCGTCATCACCTCGCACAAGCGGCGCGAGGCCAAGCTGCGCTTCGAGGCCAACCACGACCGGCTCACCGGCTACTACAACCGCGCGCGGCTCGCCCAGGCGCTCGCCGACATCTGCCGCTTCAACCAGAACTACAAGCAGAGCGGCGCCTATTTCGCGATCGGCGTCGACCGGCTCACCATCATCAACGACGCGTTCGGCTACGAATCCGGCGACGCGGTCTTGATCGACCTCTCGCAGCGGCTCGAGACGCGCCCGCCGATCGGCGATGCGATCGGCCGCGTCGGCGGCGACACCTTCGGCATCGTCGTAGCACACTGCGGCGAGGGCGACTTGGAGCGCATCGCCGAGCGCATCCTCAACGAAATGCGCGCCGCGCCGGTCGAGACGCCCTCGGGCCTCGTCGTCGTCACCGCCTCGGTGCGGAGCCAATT
>SBBV01000078.1 GCA_005240015.1 Candidatus Odyssella thessalonicensis
CATCGACGCTGCGCATCGCCTCGATCAGCTCGATGTAGCCCTTCTCGGCGACGAGGCGCCCGACCATGAGGATCACGGCATCGCCGTCGCCCGCCCCGAGAGCGCTGCGCAGCGTCGATGCGCGACTCTGGCTCGTCGGCGAGCGCCTCGAAAGCGACCACGCCGACCCGGTCGATGCCGCCATGCGCGCGGCCGAGACCGACCCGGTGCTGAAGCAGCGCGTGCGCTTCCTGGGCTATCGCGGTGACGTTCCGGCGCTGATGCGCGCGGCCGACATTTACACGCTGCCATCGCATCGCGAGGGCATGCCGCGCTCGGTGATCGAAGCGATGATGACCGGGCTGCCCGTGGTCGGCACCGATATCCGCGGCACGCGCGAGGAAGTGGTGGAGGGCGAGACCGGCACGCTCGTGCCGGTCAAGGATGCCGCGGCGCTTGCCGCGGCCCTCTTGCGCTTGGTGCGCGATCCCAAGCTGCGAGCGGGCTGGGGCGCCAAGGGGCGCGAACGCGCGCTCGCGCTCTATCGCGAAGACCTCGTGATCGCGCGCCAGCTCGTGATGCTGGGCCTCCAGCCCCTTCGAGTGGCAGCAGCAAACCTCTGAAATTGCATTGCTTTACCGGCGGCCTTCGCAAATCTGCCGCAGCGTTTATCGATTCTTAACTATGGGAAAGATATTTCAGCGCGTCCTCACGAGCGACGGGCGCGCATGCGTCAGCGGCTCCTCATTCCCGGTGTCGGCATCCTTTTCGCCGCGGCCGTCGCGTCGGCGTTCGGTCTCGACGCGATCACGAGCTATCGCGAGCGCGTCGAGGCGGTCGAACGCGAAACGCGCAACATGGCCGCACTGCTTGCCGATCAGGCACGGCAGCTCGTCTCCGGCACCGATCAGACGCTGCGCGTTGCCGTGCTTGCCTACGACGATTGGCTCAACGACCCGCGCCGCTCGACCGAAACCGGCTACCGCATGCTGAAGTCGATCGAGGGCGGATCGGACGCCGTCGACTCGCTCAACTGGTTCGACACGCGCGGCGAGCGCGTCGCGAGTTCGTCGGCGTCCGCCCCGCCCCCGCTCAACATCCGCGACCGCGAGCCCTTCCACGTGCACACCGAGCGCGCGAACGTCGGCATGTTCATGGCCTCGCCGCTCCAGGCGCGCACGCGCGATGATCTCATCGCGGTGGTCTCGCGGCGGATCGACAGCCCGCACGGCGAGTTCGCGGGCGTGGCGACCGCCATACTCAACATGTCGTACCTCCAGCAGGTGCTGCGGCGCTATCGCACCCTCGCCGGCGTCCACGTCTCGCTCTACATGCGCAACGGGTTGTACGTCGCGCACTATCCCAACCCCGAATCGCGGATGGGCCGAGACAATGCGCACACGCAGCTCTTCCGCGAAGAGCTGCCCAAGGCCGAATCCGGCACCTATCACGGCTTCGCCCAGGTTTCGCGCGAGCACCGCATCTTCAGCTATCAAGCGGTCACCGGCTATCCGCTCGTGGCGCAGGTGAGCATGTCGCGCGCCACTGCCCTGGCGCCCTGGTACAACCGGATCCGGCTCACCGGCGGGCTCGCCGTGCTCGCCATCGCCGCCGCGGCGGTCGCGACGGCGCTGATCTACCGTCAGACCCGGCGGCTCGACGCCGAGCGCCAGCGCGCGGTCGACGCCCAGTTCGCGGCCGAGGACGCGAGCCGCAGCAAGTCCGAATTCCTCGCGCATATGAGCCACGAGTTGCGCACGCCCATGAACGCCGTCATCGGCTTCACCGAGATGATGACGAAGGAGGTGTTCGGTCCGATCGGCTCCGCGAAGTACCGCGAGTATCTTGCCGACATCGCGATGAGCGGACAGCACCTGCTGCACGTCGTCAACAGCGTGCTCGACCTCGCCAAGGTAGAGGCGGGCAAGTGGGAGATGGAGGAGGAGCCGGTCCCGCTCGCCGCATTCTGCGTCAGCACGGCGCAGATGGTCCGCGAGCGAGCACGTGCGGCGAGCATCACCGTCGACATCGACCGGAGCGGGCCACCGGTGATCGTCCGCGCCGATCCGCGCCTGCTGCGCCAGATCCTGCTCAATCTCGTCATCAACAGCATCAAGTTCACCGAAGCGGGCGGCCGCGTTTCGCTCGGCTGGTCGCTGCGCGAGGACGGCGGCCTTGCGCTCGAGGTGCGCGACACCGGCGTCGGCATGTCCGCCGAGGACGCCAACCGCGTGCTGCAGCCGTTCGGCTGCGGCTCCGCGCTGTTGGCCCGCACGCGGCATGAAACCGGGCTCGGATTGCCGCTCTGCAAACGCTTCGCCGAAATGCACGGCGGCTCGCTCGCCATCGCGAGCGCGCTCGGCCAGGGCACGCGCGTGACGGTGTCGTTCCCCAAGGAGCGGGTGGTCGCGAGCGCCCCGGCGCGCAGCGCCGCCCTCGCCGCCTGAGGCACGCGCCTCATATTTTGTTAACCAAAGAATTCGTAAATTTGCCCATCCCAGCTGGCCCGAGGCCTTCGGCTGTGCGCGAACGCCTGACCATCTTGAGCGCGGGCGCGTTTTTCGCCCTCGGCGTCGTCGGCGCCTTCAGCCTCGACGCGGTGACGAGCCATCGCGAGCGCATCGCAGGCGCCGAACGCGAGACTCGCAACATCGCGGCGCTCGTGGCCGAACAGAGCCGCCAGCTCTTTGCCTCCGCCGACCAGACGCTGAAAGCGGCGATCCTCGTGCGCAATGAATGGGTGAGCGATCCGGCGCGGACGCCCGAATCGGGCTACCGCATGATCCGCGCGCTCGAGGGCAGCTCGGACTTCATCAGCCAGATCGTTTGGACCGACGCTTCCGGCAAGGTGCAGGTGTCGTCGGCCACCGACCGGCCGCCGCCGCTCGATATGTCGAGGCACGCGCATTTCCAGTTCCACGTCGATCGCCTCGGCGGCGGTCTTTACATCAGCGCGCCGTTTCGCGGTCAGGTCGGCGGCGCTTGGCTCATCGTGGTCACGCGCCGCATCGATACCGCCGACGACGTATTCGTGGGCGTTGCCGCCGGGGCGATCAGCCCGGCCTATCTCGAGCGCATGCTTGAGCGCTTTCACCTCGCCGGAAACGTAAACATCTCGCTGTTTCGCCGCGACGGGCGATATCTCTCGCGCTTCCCCGACGCCCAGAAGAATCTCGGGCTTTCGCGCGCCTCCGGACGCCTGTTCGGCGAAAAATTGCCGTTTGCGCCCTCCGGCACGTTTCATGCCGCGTCGACCAGCACCGGCGAGGAGCGCATCTTCAGCTATCGCACGCTGGAGGGGTTTCCGCTCGTCGTCTCGGTCAGCATGACGCGCGCGACGGCGCTGGCACCCTGGCACAACCGCATCCGCATCACCGGGATGGTGACGGCGCTTGCGCTGCTCGGCGCGTTTCTCGCCATCTCGTTCCTGTGGCGGCAGTCGACGCGCGTGCGGCGCCAGGAGCGCATCGCCCAGGAGGCGCGCTTCGCCGCCGAGCACGCCAGCCGCAGCAAGTCCGAATTCCTCGCCCACATGAGCCACGAGCTCCGCACGCCGATGAATGCCGTCATCGGCTTCACCGAGATAATCCGCAAGGAAGTGTTCGGGCCGATCGGCTCGCCCAAGTACCAGGAGTATCTGCGCGACATCGCGCTGAGCGGCCAGCACCTGCTGCACGTCGTCAACAACATCCTCGATCTGGCCAAAGTCGAGGCCGGCAAGTGGGTGATGGAGGAGACGACCTCGGATCTGCGCATGCTCTGCGAATCGACGGTGCAGATGGTGCGCGAGCGCGCGCGCTCGGCCGAGGTGAGCGTCTCCATTGCGCCCAACGCGCCGGCCCTTTCGCTGCGCGCCGACCAGCGGCTCGTGCGCCAGATCCTCATCAACCTGCTCACCAACGGCATCAAATTCACCGAGCGCGGCGGACGCGTGACCCTCTGGTGGGCACTGACACCGCAGGGCGGCGTGGCGCTCAGCGTCTCCGACACCGGTGTCGGCATGACCGAGCAGGACCGCCGCAGCGTGCTCGAGCCCTTCGGCCGCGGCTCGGCCGAGCTGGCGCGGACCCGGCACGACACCGGCCTTGGCCTCTCCATCTGCCGGCAGTTCATCGAGATGCACCGCGGGCGCATGGAGATCGAGAGCGAGCTCGGCAGGGGGACGACCGTGACCGTGACCATGCCGCCCGAGCGCGTGACCGTGAGCCACGCCGTCGCCGCGGCGTGACGGCGGGACCGGGCGCCAAGCCACCCGGCTTACCCTTTCTTAAGCATGTTGGTCTTTAGTGGCGGCGATTCGCCCTCCCTCAGCCTTGGGCCGTGGCCATGAACGAGCACAAGACGATCGTCGGTGTAGGAGCGTTTTTCATCGCTGGGGTCATCGCCGCGTTCGGCGTCGATGCGTACAACAGCCACCGGGAAAGCATCGCCGACGCCGAGCGCGAGACGCGCAGCGTCGCGGCTCTCGTTTCCGAGCAGGTCCGCCACATGTTCGAGGCGGCGAACGGCACATTCCGTGCCGCGATGCTGCTGAACACCGAGTGGCGCGAGGATGCCCAGCGCAGCGCCGCGTCCGGCTACCGTCTGGTGAAGGCGTTCGAGCTCGGCTCGGAATTCCTGATCCGCGTGGCCTGGACCGACGACAACGGCGATATCGTCGTCTCGTCCGAGGGGCCCAAGCCGGCGCGGCTCAACATCGCCAACCGGCCCTTCTTCTACCGCCACATGGACCGCGTCGCGACCGACATGTTCGTCAGCGCGCCGTTCTTGCCGCGCGCCAACGAGTTCCAGGGCGTCGGGAGCGATGGCGGCTGGATCGCCACGATCTCGCGCCGGATCGAGACGCCGAACGACGAATTCCGCGGCGTCGTGCTGGGTGCCGTCAGCCCCTCGTATCTCAGCCGCACGCTCGAGCGCCACTTTACCGCGAGCAAGGTCTCGGTTTCGGTCTATCTGAGCGACGGCCGCTATTTCGCACGGCACCCGGACTTTGAAAAGCACGCCGGCCAGGATCGCTCGAAATCAGCGCTGTTCCGCGAGCATCTGCCCAACGCGCCGCAGGGCACGCTGCACGATCGCTCGCGAAGCACCGGCCAAGAGCGGATCCGCAGCTACCAGACCGTCGACGGCTACCCGCTCGTGGTGAGCATCGGGATGCCGCGGAGCGCGGCGCTGGCGCCCTGGTTCAACCGGATTCGCGTCACCGGAATCTTCACGCTGCTGGCGGTCTTGGGCGGCATCGTGGCGACCTGGTTCATCTGGCGCCAATCGGCCCGCGTGCACCGCCAGGAGCGCATCGCGCAGGAGGCGCGCCGCGCTGCCGAGCAGGCCGCCGCCGATCTCGAGCGCTCGAACCGCGAGCTCGACGACTTCGCCTACGTCGCCTCGCACGACTTGAAGGCGCCGCTGCGCGGCATCCACAACTACGCGAACTTCCTGCAGGAAGACTACGCCGAAAAGCTCGATGACGACGGCAAGGCCAAGCTCCAGACCCTCGGCAAGCTCGCCAAGCGCATGGAGGATATCATCAACGACCTGCTCACCTTCTCGCGCGTGGGGCGGACCGAGTTGAGCTTTGCCGACACCGACTTGAACGCGGTGGTGGCGGACGTCGTCGAGGCAAACCGCGTCTTCCTCGACGAGGCCGGCGCCAAGGTCGACGTCGTGCGCCCGCTGCCGCACCTCCATTGCGACCAGGTCCGCGTGCGCGCGGTCTTCCACAACCTCATCGTCAACGGCGTCAAGTACAACGACAACGCCGAGAAGCGCATCGCGATCACCTGGCAGGAGGGCGACGAGCCGGTCTATTCGGTGGCCGACAACGGCATCGGCATCGCCGAGAAGCACCAGGAGCGCGTGTTCGGCATCTTCAAGCGGCTCCACGGCGCCGACAGCAAGTATGGGGTCGGCACCGGTGCCGGGCTCGCGATCGTCAAGAAGACGATCGAACGCCACGGCGGCCGCATCTGGCTCGAATCCGAGGTGGGGCGCGGAACGACCTTCCACTTCACGCTCGGCAAGGCGCAGCCGCTCTCGGTGCCCGGGTCGCCGGCGAAGTCCGTCGAGGAGCAGCTCCCGCTCGCGGTGGCCGCGTAAGGCGCGGCGGGAAGCGCGCGCCAGG
This sequence comes from Candidatus Odyssella thessalonicensis, assembly GCA_005240015.1. GTDB lineage: Bacteria > Pseudomonadota > Alphaproteobacteria > Bin65 > Bin65 > SBBV01. The sequence continues at coordinate 6,101 of SBBV01000078.1, forward strand.
CGGCCCCGTTCCGCCTGGCGAAAAGAGGTCGACTGGAGCCGCGCGGTCCCAGAAAGGCGGGAACGACACGGCCCGCTGCCTGTTTGCATTTCCGCTGCCCCCGCCTATAAGCCCGGCATGGCGCATTGGGTGCCTGCGATCCTCGCGTTCGTGCTGCCGCTCGTCGCTACCGCGCTGGGCGTACGGCTGATCATGCCGTGGCTGACCGCGCGCGCGGTCCTCGACCGTCCCAATGCGCGCAGCTCGCACCAGACGCCCACGCCGCGCGGCGCCGGCATCGTGGTGGTGATCGTGATCGTGGCCGCGCTCTGGGCGATTCAGATCGCCGCCGGCGCGCCGCTCTGGCGCCTCGCCGTCCTGACGGCGGCGGTGGCGGCGCTCGCGGCGGTTTCGTGGCTCGATGACCGCCGCGGCGCCGACTGGCGCCTTCGCCTTCTATTGCAGGTCGTCGCGGTCTCCGCCGGCCTCGTCGCGATCGGCATCGAACCGCTCGCCGCACGCCTCGGCGCCCCCCCCTGGCTCGTCGGCATACCGCTGGCGCTCGGCTGGATGTGGTTCGTGAACCTCTACAATTTCATGGACGGCATCGACGGCATCACCGGCGTCGAGACCGCATGCATCGGCGTCGGCCTGGTGGCGCTGGCGGTGGTGACCTTGGGCTCGGTCGCCGGCCAAGGTCTTGCCGGCCTGGCCCTGGCCGGCGCCGCCGTCGGCTTCCTCATCTGGAACTGGCATCCGGCGCGGATTTTTCTCGGCGACGTCGGCAGCGTGCCGCTCGGCTATATCGTGGGCGGGCTCCTGATCCAGGCGGTCGTCGCGGGCCAATGGGCGGCGGCGCTGATCCTGCCGCTCTACTATCTCGCCGATGCCACCATCGTCCTTTTCGTCCGCGCGTTGGGCGGCCAGCGGCTCTGGGAGGCGCACAAGAGCCACTTCTACCAGCGCGCCCAGCAGGGCGGCCTCTCCCACGGCCAAGTTTCGCTGGCGATCGGGCTGCTCAACATCGTGCTGATCGCGCTCGCCACTGGCGCCGGCCTTGGCTGGTCCTGGGCCGCGCTGGCGGTGGCGACGCTTGCCGTCGCCACGCTGCTGGCCTTCTTCGCCACCCGCGGCCGTGCCCTCGCGGTTACGAAAAATCCCGCCGGATGAAGCGCTTGGGCCGGCGGCGCGGCATGCTAGAATGCCGCCATCCACCCGCGACCTCGGAGGGGCACGCATGACGGTTCTTGGCAGCACGGCCGCCGCGCGGACGCGCTGAGCGCGCGGCGCGGGTTAATGCAGCACCTGATCCGCTCGCCCCAGGCCTTCGTCGCCCTCGCCCACGACGTGGTGATGGCGGCGATTTCGTTCGTCGTGGCGCTCTATCTGCGCCTGGGCGGCGTGGATTTCGCCGAATACGCGACGCGGCTGCTGCCGAGCAGCCTGCCGGTCTTCGTCGCCTGCTGCGCGCTGGTCTTCGCCGCGATGGGTCTCTACCGCGGCATCTGGCGCTACGCCTCGCTCAACGACGTGATCGCCATCGTCAAGGCGACGGCCATCGCCATCCTCATCTTCGTGCCGCTGCAGTTCCTGTTGACGCGCCTCGAGGACCTGCCGCGCTCGCAGATCGTCATCAACTGGCTGGTGCTGGTGGCGTTGCTCACCGGCCCGCGCGTCGCCTATCGCATCCTGCGCGACCGCCGCCTCGACTACGTGCTGAAGCGCGACCGCGGGCGCAGCATCCCGGTGCTTCTCTACGGCGCCGGCGACGAGGCCGAGCTCTTCATCCGCGCGCTCGCGCGCCAGCCGACCACGCCCTACGAGGCCGTCGGCATCCTCGCGCGCAAGGACACGCGCGTCGGCCGCCGCATCCACGGCGTCGACGTCTACGGCACCGACGACGAGATGGCCGAGGTGGCGGCGAAGCTGCAGCGGCGCGGCAAGCGGCCGAGGCGCCTCATCGTCACGATTCCCGATATCGACGGCGAGCGGCTGCGTGCGCTGTTCGAGCGCGCCGACGCGCTCGGCATGACGGTGGCGCGGGTGCCGCGGGCCACCGATTTCCGCGAGGGCACCACCGACAACATTGAGCTCCGGCCGATCGCGATCGAGGACCTGCTCGGCCGGCCGCAGACCGTGCTCGACCGGCCGGCGATGCAGGCGCTGTGCGCCGGCAAGCGCGTGCTCGTCACCGGCGCCGGCGGCTCGATCGGCAGCGAGCTCGTGCGGCAGATCTCCGATTTCGGGCCGGCGCGCCTCGCGCTGCTCGATTCTTCCGAATACCAGCTCTACGAGATCGACCTCGAGCTTTCGCGCCGCCATGCCGCGCTGCCACGCGCGGCGCTGCTCGCCGACGTGCGCGATGCGCGGCGCATCAACGCGCTCGTCGCCGCCGAGCAGCCCGAGATCGTGTTCCATGCCGCCGCGCTCAAGCACGTGCCGATGGTGGAAGCGCATCCCGACGAGGGTGTGCTCACCAACGCGATCGGCACGCGCATCGTGGCCGACGCCGCGGTCAAGCACGGCGTCGCCTCGATGGTCGTGATCTCGACCGACAAGGCCGTGAACCCCACCAGCGTGATGGGCGCATCGAAGCGCTTGGCCGAGCAGTATTGCCAGGCGCTCGACCTCGCCGAGGCGAAGAAGCCGAGCGCGGGCACGCATTTCGTCATCGTGCGCTTCGGCAACGTGCTGGGCTCGACCGGCTCGGTGGTGCCCCTCTTCCAGAGGCAGCTCGCCGAGGGCGGGCCGCTCACGGTCACGCATCCCGAGGTCGACCGCTTTTTCATGACCGTGCGCGAGGCGGTGGAGCTCGTGCTGATGGCCTCGGCCGTCGGCACCGGGGACCGGCGCTTCAGCGGCAAGGTGTTCGTGCTCGACATGGGCCAGCCGGTGAAGATCGTCGAGCTCGCGCGCCAGATGATCCGCCTCGCCGGCAAAACGCCCGAGCGCGACATCAAGATCGCGTTCACCGGCCTGCGCCCCGGGGAGAAGCTGCGCGAGGAGCTGCTGCACCAGCAGGAAGACCTCGTCCCGACCGGCGCCAAGTCGATCCTGCTCGCGAGCCCGCGCACCTCGGACGTGAAGCTCTTGGCGCGCGCCTTTGACGACATGGAGCGCCATGCCCGCGCCGGCGCCACGGCCGAGGCGCTGGCCCTGTTGAAACATCTCGTCCCGGAATACCGCCCCACCGCCAACGGCGCCGCCGACGAGAGTGCGACGGCCAACTGAGCCGCTGCAATCTGCGGGCTTGATCGCCTGCGGCCATTGCGAGAAAAGCCAGGACACAATTTGTCGTCCCCGCGAAAGCGGGGACCCATGTCGCCACCGCAAACGCTGTTCGATTGCTCGCAAGGCGTCGACGCCGTGTGGGTCTCCGCTTGCGCGGGGACGACAATCTGATTGGTGAACTGCGATGCCGACCGCCACACCCGTCCGCCGCGCCCTCGTCTCGGTCTCGGACAAGACCGGGCTCGCGGAGCTGGGAAAATTCCTCGCCGCGCGCGGGGTCGAGATTCTCTCGACCGGCGGCTCGGCCAAGGCGCTGCGTGAGGCGGGCGTGCCGGTGGCCGAAGTCTCCGACTACACCGGCTTTCCCGAGATGATGGATGGGCGCGTGAAGACGCTGCAGCCCAAGATCCATGGCGGCCTCCTGGCGCGGCGCGATACGCCGGGCCATGTCGAGGCCATGCAGAAGCACGGCATCAAGCCGATCGACCTTGTCGTGATCAACCTCTACCCGTTCGAGGCGACGGTGGCGAAGGGCGCCGGCTTCGAGGAGTGCATCGAGAACATCGACATCGGCGGGCCGGCACTGATCCGCGCCGCCGCCAAGAACCACGACTTCGTCGCCGTGGTCACCGAGCCCGCCGACTACGCGGCGCTCATCGACGACATCAAGGCCAACAACGGCGCGGTCAGCGCCGATTTGAGGAAGCGCCTCGCCGCTTCCGCCTACGCGCGCACCGGCGCCTATGACGCGGCGATCTCGCAATGGTTCGCGCGCCAGCTCGGCGACGAGTTCCCGCACCGGCTCGTGCTCGGCGGCGTGCGGCGGCAAGCATTGCGCTACGGCGAGAACCCGCATCAGCGCGCAGCGTTCTACACCGATGGCAGCAACCGGCCGGGCATCGCGACCGCGACGCAGGTGCAGGGCAAGGAGCTTTCGTTCAACAATTTGAACGACGCCGATGCGGCCTACGAGCTCGTCGCCGAGTTCGAGCGGCCCGCGATCGTGATCGTCAAGCACGCCAATCCGTGCGGCGTCGCCACCGCCGACAGCTGCGCCGACGCCTGGGACAAGGCGCTCGCCTGCGATCCGGTGAGCGCCTTCGGCGGCATCATCGCGCTCAACCGCACGCTTGACGGTGCCGCCGCGGCGAAGATCGCAGAGATCTTCTCCGAGGTGATCATCGCACCCGATGCCGACGACGCCGCCAAGGCCGTGCTCGCGAAGAAGAAGAACCTGCGCCTCTTGCTCACCGGCCGCATGCCCGACCCCAAGGACGAGGGTTGGGTGATCCGCTCGCTCTCGGGCGGCTACCTCGTGCAGAGCCGCGACCGATCCGTGATCGAGGGCGAGCTCAAAGTCGTGACCAAGCGCGTGCCGACCAAGACCGAGCTTGCCGACTTGATGTTCGCGTTCACGGTCTGCAAGCACGTGAAATCGAACGCCATCGTCTACGCGAAGGACCGCGCCACGGTCGGCATCGGCGCCGGCCAGATGAGCCGGGTCGATTCGGCGCGCATCGCGGTGTGGAAGGCGGCGGAGGCCGCGAAAGCCGCGGGCAAGACCGCGAACCCCGTGCAGGGCTCGGTCGTGGCGTCCGACGCGTTCTTCCCGTTCGCCGACGGCCTACTGGCCGCCGCCGAGGCCGGTGCCACCGCCGTGATCCAACCTGGCGGCTCGGTGCGCGACGACGAGGTGATCAAGGCCGCCGACGACAGGGGCTTGGCCATGGTATTCACCGGCCAGCGGCATTTCCGGCATTGACCCACGCGGTGGGTCCCCGACCCGCCCCGGATAGTCAATGTTTCTCCTCCTCGGCGACGGCCTTAGACTTTCGGCCCGCAAGACCCCGTCCCTGAGGAGCCCTCCCATGCCACTCTCCATCGCCAAGGAATTCCGCGACTTCATCAACCGCGGCAACGTCGTCGATCTTGCCGTGGGCGTCGTCATCGGCGCCGCGTTCGGCAAGATTGTGGCCTCCTTCGTCAGCGACGTCTTGATGCCGCCGATCGGCCTGCTGCTTGGCGGAATCGATTTCTCCTACATCGCGGTCACGCTGAAATCCGCCACGGGCGGCGATCCCAAGACGGCGGTGGTGCTCAAGATCGGCACGTTCATCAACGTCATCATCGATTTCATCATCGTGGCGTTCGCGATCTTCCTGGTGGTGAAGGGCTTCAACCGCCTGCGCCGGAAAGAGGCGGAGAAGTCGGCCGCCCCGCCGGCACCCTCCGAGGAGCAGAAGCTGCTCGCCGAGATTCGCGACATCCTGAAGGCGAAGTAGCTGTTTTGTGGGACCACGGGCCTTCAGGCCCGGTCGCTGGCTGCGCCAGCTTCGAGGCTTCGCCTGTAAGGTCGCGAAGCGACCGTCGCGCGCCTGGAGGCGCGCGGTCCCACAGTGCGTCTACGTGCTCTGCCGCCGGACCATGTCCTTCCACGCCGCCTTCGAGCCGAGCCCCTTGCTGTGGAAATAGACGAGGCGGGCGAGTGCCTGCATCGGCGCGGTGGCGAGCATGGTGTTGAACAGCCAGTCGGGCGGGCCCACGTCGAGCATGCGGCGCAGCCAGCGCTTGATGCGGAACTTCGGATAGTGGCGCGGCAGCGCCAGCGCCGGATCGGGCGCGCGGCCGGCCAAGTGATCGGC
>SBBV01000430.1 GCA_005240015.1 Candidatus Odyssella thessalonicensis
AGCCGAGATTTTGCGCCAGGCCGGCGGCGATCGGCGCCAGCACGAGCACGGTCGCGGCATTGTTGAGGAACGGCGTCACCAGCATCGCGACGACCATGATCAGCACCACCGCCGTGTAGCCGGGGATCTCGCCCGCCGCCAGCGTCAAGCCCCGGGCGAGAAGGTCGGTGACGCCGGTGGTGCGCAGCGCGTCGCTCACGGGTATGAGCCCGGCGAGCAGCATGATCAGCGGCCAGTCGATGCTGTCGTAGGCCTCCCTCAGCGGCAGGGCGCCGGTCGCCACGACCAGCACCGCGGCGGAGAAGAACGCGACTTCCGTCGGCACCACGCGGCCCGCGGCAAGGCCCATCGCGACGGCGAGGATCGCCACGGCTACGTATTTCCGCCGGCCCGGCCCGAGCTGGAGCTTGCGCTCGGCGAGCGGCAGCAGGTTGGTGGCCCCCATCGCCGCAGTCACGTCCTCGTCGCGGCCCTCGAGCACGACGACGTCGCCGGCGCGGAAGCGGATGCGGCGCAGGCGCTCGCGGATCACCTCGCCGCTGCGGCTCAGCGCGAGCACGTTCACTGAATGGCGCTGGCGCAGCCGCAGATAGGGCAGCGCGCGGTTGACGAAGGCGGAGTCGGGCGTCACCACGGCCTCGACGATCACGATCTCGCCCGGCCTCTGCTCGCCGCTCTCGGGCGGCTTGCTCGCGACGAATTCGAGGTCGGCCTCGTCGGTGATCTGCTTCAGGCGCTCGGGGTCGGCCTGGACCATCAGCACATCGCCGGCCTGCAGCACCCAGTTGGGCGCGGGAACATAGCGCTGGCCGTCGCTGCGGATCAGCGCCACGACGGTGATCTCCGAATCGGTCAGCCGCTCGAGGTCGGCCACGGTCTTGTCGACGAGGCGCGATTCCGCGCGCACGCGCACCTCGGTCGAATAGTCGGCGATCTCGAACGGGCGATCGGGCCGCGCGGCCGCCTTGTCGGGCAGCAAGCGCCAGCCGAAGGCGAGGAAGGCGAGGCCGAGCAGCGTGATGGCGACGCCGACCGGTGCGAAATCGAACATCGCGAAGGGCTGGCCGACCAGTTCCTGGCGCAGGCGCGAGACCACGATATTGGGCGAGGTGCCGATCAGCGTGATGAGCCCGCCGAGTAGCGCCGCAAAGGAGAGCGGCATCAGCGTGCGCGAGGGCGAGTGGCCGCTCTTGCGGGCCATCTGCACCGCCACCGGCAGGAAGGTCGCGAGCGCGCCGATGTTCTTGGTGAAGGCCGAGAGCACGGCGACGATGGTGCCGAGCACGGTGATCTGGGCGCCCGCCGTGCGCATCAGCGGCGTGATCGGCCGCAGCCACGTCTGCACCACGCCCGAGCGGCTGATGGCGGCGCTCAGCACCAGCGCCGAGGCGACGATGATGACGATCTGGTCGCGGAAGCCGTCGAAGGCGCGCTCCGGCGGCACCACGCCGGCGGCGATGGCGAGCACGAGCCCCAACAGCGCCACGAGGTCGTAGCGCAGGCGGTTCCAGACGAAGAGCACGATCATGCCGCCCAGAATCGCGAGCACGGCGAGCTGCGGGAATGTCATCCGCCCCTGCCTCAACCGTTCGACATGCGACCGCCAACGATCTTCGCGGGTCGGTAGTTCCCGGCCACCGCTTGAGCATCGGATCGGCGAAGCACATAGTACTCGCAGGGAAGAAAGCACGCATGACAATTCCGGCCGCCGCGCGGCGCATCGCGATCCTGGGCGTGCACCTCGAAAGCAATGCCTTCGCGCCGGTGACGCGCGAGGCCGACTTCCGCTCGCTCTGCTATCTCGAAGGCGACGCGATCATGGCCGAGGCGCGGAAGCCCGCGCCGGCGCTGCCCGCCGAGGTCGCCGCGTTCGTCGGCGAGATGGACCGCCTCGGCCCCTGGACGCCGGTGCCGATCCTGGTTACGGGCGCCGAGCCGGGCGGGCCGATCGACGGCCGCTTCTTTTCGAGCCTGCTCGCCGACATCCGCGCGCGCCTGCTCGCCGCGCGGCCCCTCCACGGCGTCTACATCTCGAACCACGGTGGCATGACCTCGACCGAGGGCGAGGACCCCGACGGCGTGATGTTCGAGGCCGTGCGGCAACTGGTGGGGGTGCGCGTGCCGATCGTGTCGACGCTCGATCTCCACGCCAACATCTCCGAGCGCATGGCCGACAATGCCGACGTGCTGCTCGCCTATCGCACCAATCCGCATGTCGACCAGCGCGAACGCGGCGCCGAGGCGGCCGGGGTGCTGACGGAGCTCATGGACGGCGCCAAATCCTTCACGGCGTTCATCCGCCTGCCGCTGACGCCGGCGAGCGTCACGCTGCTCACCGCCGCCGGCCCCTACGCCGAGCTGATCGCGCGCGGCCAGGCGCTCAAGACGCAGGAGATCATCGCGGTCTCGGTCGTGGGCGGGTTCGTCTTCTCCGACACGAGGAAGAACGGCCTCGCCATCGTCGTCTCGGCGCGCGACGGGCTCGCCAGCGCGCGGCGCGTGGCGCTCGAGCTGGCGCGCCAGGCTTGGCGCGACCGGCAGCGCTACCTTAAGCGGCTGACACCGATCGAGGATGCGGTGCGGCTCGCAGTCGAGGCGGGGCGTAACGGCGAGAAGCCTGCGATCATCTTCTCGGACTCGGGCGACAATCCCGGCGGCGGCGGAGGCGGGAATACGGCCGAGCTCCTCGAGGCGCTGTACTGGGCGGAGGCGAAGCGCGTGCTGCTCGGCGTCTTCATCGATCCGCCGCTTGCCGCCCAGGCGCACAAGGCGGGTGCCGGCGCGCGGTTCGAAGCCGTGTTCAACCGTGCCTCGACCGACCGCTTCGCGCGGCGCTTCAAGGCCCCGGCCAAGGTGCTGGCGCTGCACGACGGCAAGTGTATCGGCCGGCGCGGACTCTGGGCCGGGCAGGCGCTCGACCTCGGCCCCTCGGCGGCGCTCGATCTCGGCGGCATCACGGTCGTGGTCGGGAGCCGGCGCAAGCAGGCGGCGGACCCCATTTTCTTCGAGATGATGGGGCTCGACATTGCCGCCGCGCGCACCGTGGTGGTGAAGTCGCGCGGGCACTTCCGCGCCGGTTTCGACGAGTTCTTCGGGCCGGAGCAGGTCTACGAGGTGGATACCGCCGGCCTCACCTCGCCCAATCTCGACCGCGTGCCGTTCAAAGGGCTTCCGCGCCCGGTGTTCCCGCTCGATCCCGACACCCGGTGGCGCGAGCCCGTCTTTCGCTGATGCGCGGGGGCGTTGAGCCGGGGCTGGGGCGCCGATAGGATGCTGCCCAAGGCGCGCCCATGCGGGCGTGCAGGGAACTCGGGAGGCTTTTCACATGATCGCAGTATTGCGACGCACGGCGCTCGGCCTCGCAACGGCCGGGCTCGTGGCGGCCGGTGCCGCGGCGCAGGAGCTCAGCATGGGCATCAGCGCCAGCGTCACCTCGATCGATCCGCAC
>SBBV01000481.1 GCA_005240015.1 Candidatus Odyssella thessalonicensis
GCCCTGCTGCGCTCCGGCTGCGGCGGCAAGGAGGAGCAGGGCGAAAAGGGCGGCGAGGATGCGCATGCAGGCTCTTGATACGGTCGCCGCAAGCTAGGGGGTTCCCGGGCGGGGCGCAACCATGCGTAGACAGTGAGCGGCACGGAGGTGCACAGACCACCGGCCCGGTCAACCGTGTTCGTCCGTGGCGATCCGTGCGCGTTCAATGCCCCTACACGCCGAACCGCTCCAACGTCCGCGCGACGCTGTTTACATAACCGCCGCCGAACAGCTGCACATGCACCAGTAGCGGGTAGAGATTGTAAAGATCGCGCCGCGCCTCGAAGAAGCCGGGCGCGAGCGTGCCCTGCTCGGCATAGCGGCGGAAGAACGCCTCGCCGAAGGGGCCGAACAGCGTGCCGAACGCGAGCTCGATCTCGGGATGCGCCCAATGGATGGCCGGATCGATGAGCCCCACGATGCGCCCCGCTTTCACCAGCACGTTGCCGCTCCAGCAATCGCCGTGGATGAGCGCGGGCCGCGGAGGCTCCTCGATCCAGCGCTCGAGCCGGCCGGCCAGGGCCTCGATGCGCCCCATGAGGTGCGCCGGGAGCCGCCCGGCCTCGTACGCGGCACGCGCGCGATGCAGCAGCCGGTGGTCGCAGAAGAAGTCCCGCCAGCGCGACGTGCGGGGATTGGGCTGATCGAGCGGGCCGATCAGCGTGTCGCGCTCGAAGCCGAAATGCGGCCCCGGGATCGCATGCAGCGCCGCAAGCAACTCCGCCAGATGCGCCTCGGAGCGCGGATCGAGTGCATCGCCCGAGTCGATGTATTCAAGCAGCAGGAGATCGGGCGTTGCCGCGAGGACCGCGGGCACTGGAAGCGCGGTGTGACGGCGGAGATAGCCGAGCATCCACGCCTCGCATTCGAGCGTCCGTCCCGGCGAAGGCTGCTTCGCCACGATGCGCGCGCCACCGGGAAGTTCGCAGCGGTAGACCGGCGCGATGCAGCCGCCGCCCATCGGCGCAACGCGAGAGGGCCGCTTTCTGAGCAGGCGTTCGATCTCGTCGGCAAGTTGGTCTTCCACGGCCACCCCCAAACCGTCATCCTGAGCGAAGCGAAGGATCTGGCTTCCACTGCCAACGGCTTTTGCGCGGAAGCAAGGTCCTTCGCTTCGCTCAGGATGACGGTTTTCCGCCGGCCTAAGCGCTGCGCGTCTCCCGCTGCGCCAGCCTCGCCTCGATCTCGTCGAGCAGCGCGTCGATGCCGACTTCGACCAGGTCGAGCACGTCATCGAACCCCTGGGGTCCGCCATAATAGGGATCGGGCACGTCGCGGTGCGTGGCCTCGCGCACCAGGTCCATGAACAGGCGAATCCGCTCGCCGGCGCCGGGCGGGGCCATGCGCTTCAGAAGGCGAAGGTGGCCCTCATCCATCGCCACCACGAGGTCGAAGGCGTGGAAATCGGCGGCACTCACTTTCCGCGCGAACATGCCCGTCATGGGATAGCCGCGGCGGCGCGCGGCATCCTGCGTGCGCGGATCGGGCGGATCGCCGATGTGGTAGCCGTGCGTGCCGGCCGAGTCGGCGAAGACGCGGTCGCCGAGCCCGCGCGCGGCGGCCTTGGCGCGGAACACCGCCTCGGCCGTGGGCGAGCGGCAGATATTGCCGGTGCAGACGAACAGAACCTTCATGCGGCGGCGAAGATGGAAGGCTCGACGACGTCGACGGTCAACTCCTCCCAGGTGACGGCGTGGGCGGGGACGACGTCGCCGTGCCGCTCCTCGATGGCGTAGATCTGGTTGGCCTGCAGCGACAAGCCTGCGTGGTGTTCGGCGAAGACGATCACCGCGTCGCGCCGGCTCGAGCGGTCCGGTGTGTGGATCCAGGCGTTGAGCGCGATCGCCGCCGCCCCGATGCTGCCGGCCGCCGCCTCGGCGCCGAGATCGGCGCGGAGGGCCTCCAAATCCTGCTCGGAGGTGCCTTCACCGTCGGCGGCCTCGGGCATCACGATCTCGGTGTCGCCCTTCTCGTTGATCGTCAGCGCAAAGGGTCGGAACTGGCCCTCTTCCTCGAGCAGGCGCTTGGCCGCCGCGAGGCACTCCTCGATGAGGCGCGTGCACGCGTCTTCGCCCGCGTTGTCGGCCACGACCTTACCTCCTTCGCGCGCCGCGAAGTTAAACCACGGAGGGCACCGAGGACACGGAGAAAAGAGCCGCGCCGCCGCACGCACCCTGCCGCCGGTTCTTGACGGCGCGGGGAGGCGGGGCCAAGTGTGCTAGCTCGACCGCTTCGAAGATCACCATGCGCGATCGCAATTCCGGCAACATCGTCATCCTCACCGGCGCCGGCATCTCCAAGGAATCCGGCATCGAGACGTTCCGCGACAAGGACGGGCTCTGGACCAAGGTCAATGTCGAGGACGTCGCGACGCCCGAGGGCTTCGCGCGCAATCCCCGGATGGTGCTCGATTTCTACAATCAGCGCCGGCGCAATCTGCGCTCGCACAACATCCGCCCCAACGCCGCGCACACGGCGTTGGCGCGGCTCGAGCGCGAGTGGCGGGGCGGCGAGGTGCTGCTGGTGACGCAGAACATCGACAACCTGCACGAGGCGGGCGGCTCCAGGAACCTCATCCACATGCACGGCGAGATGTTCAAGGCGCGCTGCGAGCTTTGCGCCGGCGTGCATCTCTGGCAGGAAGACCTGGCCCTCGAGAGCGAGTGCCCTTCCTGCCAGAGCAGCGGCGGCATGCGCCCCCACGTCGTCTGGTTCGGCGAGATGCCGTTCGAGATGGACCGCATCTCGGACGCGCTCGGCCGCTGCCGCCTGTTCATTTCGGTCGGCACGTCGGGCAACGTCTATCCCGCCGCCGGCTTCGTGGAGGAGGCGATCTTCCGCGCCCGCGCCCACACGGTCGAGCTCAACCTCGAGCCCTCCGAAGGCGCCACCTACTTCGCCGAGCAGCATTACGGCCCGGCCACCGAGGTGGTGCCGCGTTATGTCGATAAGCTGCTGGCGCAGGGCTGGTGATGGCGCCGGCCCCGAGGGCCGCGCTGCCGCGCGATCTCGACCGCGGCGAAAGCTTCGAACAACTGCTCGCCCGCACGCGCGCCTGCCGGGTCTGCGAAAAGGATCTTCCGCTCGGGCCCAATCCGGTGTTCCGCCTCGCCGAAACCGCGCGCCTGCTCATCGTCGGGCAGGCGCCCGGCACGAAGGTGCACGCGACCGGCATTCCCTGGAACGACCCCTCGGGCGACCGGCTGCGCGAATGGCTCGCGCTCGATTGCGACGCCTTCTACGACACCGCGCGCATCGCGATCCTGCCGACCGGGCTCTGCTATCCCGGCCGCCTGCCGCAGGGTGGCGACCGGCCGCCACGCCCGGAGTGCGCACCGCTCTGGCACCCGCCGCTGCGCGCCCGCTTGACGAATGTCCGGCTCACGCTGCTCGTCGGCTCCTACGCGCAGGCCTATTACCTCGGTAACCGGCGCGCAGCGAGCGTCGCCGAGACCGTGCGCAACTTTCGCACCTATCTCCCCGAATTCCTGCCGCTGCCCCATCCCTCCTGGCGCACGCGCGCCTGGGCCGAGCGCAATCCCTGGTTCTCGTGCCGCGTCATCCCCGAGCTGCGGCGCAGGGTGCGCGAGGTCTTGGGCTAATCGCACAAGCCTTGCCGACCGTGTCGTCCCCGCGAAAGCCGGGACCCATGTCTCCACCGCCCTGCATTCGGCGCGAAGGCTACTTTGCGGAAACGCTGCATGGGTCCCCGCTTTCGCGGGGACGACAAATATGGTTTGGCTAAGAGCACCAAACTGTTTGCCGCATGATCGCGACGCTCGATCTCCTGTTCCGCGGCGCCGGCGTGGGCGCCCTCGTGGTGACGCTCGTGCTGATGGCGCGCCAGTATCGCGGCACGGTCGCGGGGCGGCTCGGCATCGCGTTCGGCATCGCGGTCATCGCCGCCTTGTTCTGCCCGCTGGTCGCGCACGGCTGGAACGCGGGTATCTGGGGATTGCCGGTCTACGCCGTGTGCTCCGCGGCCGCCGGACTGTTCTGGCTGTTCGTACGCGCCTGGTTCGACGATGCGTTCCGGCCGCAGCCGCTGCATTGGCTCGCGATCGCGGGGCTCACGGCGCTCCATCTCTGGCGCGGCGCCGGCATGGGCGAGCACGCCGGGCAGGTGCCCGAGGACGACCTCGCCGGCGCGCTCAACGCGCTGCCGTTCCTGCTCGATCTCGGC
>SBBV01000286.1 GCA_005240015.1 Candidatus Odyssella thessalonicensis
TCATGTGATCGTGGCGCAGCACGGTCACCTCGAGATGCGGATCGACCACCGGCAGCGCGACGAGGCCGAGATCGATCTCGTTGCGCAGCAGCTGCTCCACCTTCATGGCGCTCGACCCGAGCGAGACCAGGATCTCGAGCTGCGGGTGCTCGGCGCGGAGCTTCTTCAGGATCGGCGGCAGCAGGTAGTTGAGGATGACGAAGCTCGTGCCGATGCGCACGCGCCCGAGCCAGCCGTCGCGATAGCGCCGCATCGCCGTGAGCGCCCGGTCGGCCTCGTCGGCGATGCGCCCCGCATGCGCGATCAGCGTGCGCCCCGCCTCGGTGGCGAACGCGCGCTTGCCCATGCGCTCGACGAGGCGCACGCCGACCCGCGCCTCGAGCTCGCGCACCTGCAGGCTCACCGCCGGCTGCGAGAGATTGAGCTTCCGCGCCGCGGCCGAGAAGCTGCCGAGCCGCACGACTTCGCCGAGCGCGCGAAGCTGGTCGAGATTCAAGCTGCGCATATAAAAGCTCCGCTTATCATTTCGATCATATCAATAAATTTGCCTCATCAAAAGGCGCGGCGGCAGAATCGCGCCAGTTGCACGGAGCCCCCATGATCCTTCTCGGCAGCCATATGTTCCCGAACAGCCGCGGCGTCGCCGCGCTCGCGCGCCGAGCCCGCCGCCTCGGTTTCCGAGCCGACCGCCTGCTCGAGCGGCTACGGCACCGCTGCGATCTCGCCTTGCGTGCCTGGGGCGCACGCCGCCTCGTGCGCGAGATGCAGAGCTGGCCCGACGAGCGCTTGAAGGACATCGGCCTTTCACGCGCGGACCTCGTTCACGCGATCGAGGGCGTGCGGCGCCCCTTCCGCTGGGTGCCGGACCACGACGCGAGCCAAATGGATCCATCGCGCTTCGGCCACTAAGCGCGGCGCGCCACTGCGCAACGCACGCTTGCCTTCGCGTCCGCCCGCCTGTAACCCGCCCGCGCGGAACGAGAGGAGGGCGGGCGCCATGGACCTCGGCTTGAGCGGCAAGCGGGTGCTGATCACCGGCGGCTCGCGCGGCATCGGCTTCGCCTGCGCGCGCGCGTTCCTCGGCGAGGGCGCCGACGTGGTGATCGCGGCCCGCGACCCGGCACGGCTCGAGGCCGCGAAGCGCGATCTTTCCGCCCGCGCGCAAGGCCGTGTCGAGACGCACGCGATCGACATGGCCGCGCCCGGCGCCGCCGAGCAACTCGCCGCGGCCTTCCCCGCCGCCGACATCCTGGTCAACAACGCCGGCGCCATCCCGGGCGGCGACGTGCTCGCCATCGACGAAGCCAAATGGCGCGCGGCCTGGGAACTAAAGGTGTTCGGCTACGTCAACCTCGCGCGCCAGATGTTCCAGCGCATGCGCGAGCGACGACGCGGCGTGATCGTCAACGTGATCGGCGTCGGCGGCGAGCGGCACAATTTCAACTACGTCGCGGGCGCCGCCGGCAATGCGAGCCTGATGTCGTTCACCGATGCGATGGGCGCCCATAGCACCGATCACGGCGTGCGCGTGGTCGGCGTCAATCCGGGCCTGGTCGAAACCGAGCGCATGACGTTCCTGATGCGCACGCGCGCCCAGAACGAGCTCGGCGATCCGGAGCGCTGGCGCGAGATCGTGGCCAAGCTCGATCTGCCGTTCGGCCGACCGGCCGCGCCCGACGACATCGCCAACGTCGTCGTCTTCCTCGCCTCGGACCGCGCCGGCTACATCAGCGGCGACGTCGTGCGCGTTGACGGCGGCGCGCTCCATCGCGGGCGCTGATCCGCAAGGGGCGGACGCGCCCCGCGTTTGGGTGTATCTTGAGGTCGGACCATCCGGCTGCCGGCCGGGAGCGCTGCCATCATGATCGAGCGCGAGTCCACCTTCGCGGGCGCGCACGTGCTGCGCATGTTTCCGAGCTTCGTCTGGAAGGCGGAAATCCGCCCGGAGATCCGCGCGCCCCTGGATGCCGCGATCCTCAAGAAGCTTGCCGCCGTCGGCCCCGATGTCACCGCCCTTGCGCCGGGCGAGAGCTGGCAGTCGGACCACCGCCTGCACCTCGCCGACGAGCTCGCCCCGCTCGCGGCGGCGATCCAGGCCGCGGCCGCCGCGGTGCTCGAGCATCTCGCGATCGCTCCCCGGGCGCTCGCGATCACCGGCTGCTGGGCCAATGTGAGCGCGCCCGGTGCGCGCCACGGGACCCACAGCCATCCCAACAACTTCCTGAGCGGCGTGTACTACGTGCAGACAAGCGAAGGAGCCGAGACCATCAACTTCCATGATCCGCGCCCGCAATGCGCGATCATGCGCCCGCCGGTGAAGTCGCTCACGGCGGACAATGCGGATCAGGTCGTGGTCAAGGTCGAAGAGGGCACGCTGCTCCTGTTCCCGGCGTGGCTGATGCATTCGGTCGATCCCAACCGCAGCCGCTATCTGCGTGTGAGCGTCAGCTTTAACCTGATGTTCTCGGCCTACGCCGAGAGCATGGCCGCGCCGCTGTGGGAGGGCGGAGTCCGCCGCTCGGCCTGAAGCCGAGGCAATGGCGCCGTTTTCGTGCCGCAATGCGCGGTCTATAACGCCGCTCCCGAGAAAAAATCGAACGAGGAGAGGCGCGGGATGAGCTTCAGGGCTCTGCTGCTGGAGGAAAAAGAGGGCAAGGTTTCCGGTGCGCTGACGGCGCTCGACGAGGCGAAGCTGCCGCCCGGGGACGTTACCGTCGCAATCGAATACACGACGCTCAACTACAAGGACGGCCTCATCCTCGCCAACAAGGCGCGGCTCGTACGCCAGTTCCCGCACGTGCCCGGTATCGATTTCGCCGGCACCGTGACGGAATCGGGCAATGCCGTGTTCAGGCCCGGCGACAAGGTGGTCTTGAACGGCTGGGGCGTGGGCGAGCGCCACTGGGGCGGCATGGCCGAGAAAGCGCGCGTCAAGGGCGAGTGGCTGGTGAAGCTGCCCGACGCGATCTCGACCAAGCGCGCGATGGCGATCGGCACCGCCGGCTATACGGCGATGCTGTGCGTGATGGCGCTCGAGGATCATGGCTTGAAGCAGGACGCGCCCGTGCTGGTGACGGGCGCCGCCGGCGGCGTCGGCAGCGTCGCCACCGCGATCCTCGCCAAGCTCGGCTACAGCGTCACGGCCATGACCGGCCGCGCCGAGCAGGCGGAGTATCTGAAATCGCTCGGTGCCAAGGCGATCATCGACCGCGCCGAGTTCGTCAATGGCCCCGCCAAGCCGATGGACTCGGCGCGCTGGGCCGGCGCCGTCGACACCGTCGGCGGCAAGGTGCTCGCGGCCGTGCTGACCCAGATGGCCTACGGCGCCTCGGTCGCCGCCTGCGGCAATGCCGGCGGCGCCGACGTGCCGACGACGGTGCTGCCCTTCATCCTGCGCGGCGTGAACCTGCTCGGCGTCGATTCGGTGATGTGCCCTGCCCCGCAGCGGAAGGAAGCCTGGGCCCGCCTCGCGCGCGATCTTCCGCTCGACAAGCTCGACGCGATGACCAGCACCGCCAAGCTCGCCGACGCGCCGGCGCTGGCCGAGAAGATCCTGAAAGGCCAAGTGCGCGGGCGAACCGTCATCGACGTGAAAGCGTGAGGCGCCGCTCAGTAGCGTCATCCTGAGTGAGGCGAAGGATCTCTCGCGCGCAGGGCCGAGCATCACCGGCAGCGTACGCCGCCTGCATGCAAGCGATCCTTCGCTTCGCTCAGGATGACGCTTGTGGTTTAACGCGCCATGTGCGGACGTTTCCTCATCACCGATCCCGACGAGGCGTTCCGGTCGCTGTTCGGCTACAACGGGCCGCCGCTCGACTTCAAGCCGCGCTACAACGTGGCGCCGACGCAGAGCGTGCCGGTCGTGCGCCTCAACCGCGAAGGCCAGCGCGCGATCGCAGAGATGCGCTGGGGCCTCATCCCCTACTGGGCGAAGGAGGCCAAGATCGGCGCCAAGATGATCAATGCGCGCGCCGACACGGTGGCCGAGAAGTCCGCGTTCAAGGAAGCGCTGAAGCAACGGCGCTGCCTCATCCCGGCCAACGGCTTCTACGAGTGGAAGACAGACGGGAAGACGAAGCAGCCCCATCGCATCGTGCTCGGCGACGCCGCCTGGCCGCGGCCCTTCGCGTTCGCCGGCCTCTGGGAGCGCTGGCGCGATCCCGCCGCGGACGAGGACGCTGCGCCCGTCGTCAGCTTCACGATCATCACGACCGATGCTGCGCCCGCGATCGCGCACATCCACGACCGCATGCCGGTGATGCTGACACGGCGCGAGGAGCTCGAGGCCTGGCTCGACGCCGCCAAGCATCCGCCGGCCGAAGTGCAAAAAATGCTGCAGCCCTATGCCGGCCGCGACCTTGCCGCGTTTCCGGTCAGCGCCAGGGTCAACAACCATCGCAACGACGATCCCGAGTGCGCCGCACCCTTGGCGTGATAAGTCGGCAGGAACAGCATTTTCACCACAGAGGCACAGAGGCGACAGA
>SBBV01000247.1 GCA_005240015.1 Candidatus Odyssella thessalonicensis
CCGCCCCGCCGCGAGTCACCCTCCTCCACGCCGCCGATCGTGGCGCCGCCGCCCTTGCCCGAGCCGCCACCCGGCGAGGAGAAGAAGACGACCGTCATCTACCGCCGCGGCCGCGCCCAGGTCATCACAGCACCACCCAAGGAGCCGGGCGCGCCGGCGCCGGCGGCGGCTTCCGATGCCGAAGCCGCGATCCTGCCGGCGCGCTTCTCGGTGTTCCACCCGATGCTGCTGGCGCCGAGCCAGTGGCTCGACCTCGCGGTCTATCTGCACGAGCCCGGCATCGACAGCTTCGTGCGCCAGGATCCCCTGGCGCACTACGAAGGCCGGCCGGGCGAGACGCCGGACCGGAGGAGCGCGCTGCGCTATTCGCTGAAGCCGGGTGCCGCCGTCACCGTCGTCCCGTATCTCCCGGGCTGCCGCATCAATCCGCCGCGCGCCACGGTCGAGTGGTGGGAGAATTTCCACCGCATGAATTTCCGCGTGATGGCCAACCCGGGCGCACCCGGCTACGCCGAGGGTGCAGGCTCCGGCGTCGTCCAGTTCTTCGTGGGCCCGCTGCTCGTCGGCGAGCAGCGCCTCGCCTACACGGTGGGGCGCGAGCGCGCGCATCCGATCAGCAACACCGCGACGCTCGCCGCCGACACGTTCGATGCGGTGTTCCCCGCCTACGCGCCGCAGGACGGCGAGATCGTCGACCGCTTCGCCGCCGTGGGCACGCAGATCGACAGCCCGTTCCTCGCCGAGATCCTCGAGATGCGCGGGCGCGAATGGGAGCGCGAGATCCTGAAGCGCATCGAGGCGGCCGAGCGCTTCCAGCTGTTCTGGTCCCCGGCCGCGAGCCGCTCGCCGCATCTCGAGGAGGAATGGAAGTTCGCACTGGCGCTGGCGCGCGAACGCTTCATCCGCGCGTTCTACTGGCGCCACCCCGCGCCCGGCCTTCCGGCGGCACTCGACGAAATCGACACCGAGCTCAGCTACCTCGTGCTGACGCTGGAGTGAGGGCGCGGCGAGACGCCCGCGCGCTCAGGCCGCGCGACGCGTCGCCGTCTCCTGCGTCACGGTGATCATGACCCGCAGGCCGCGGCCCGGCGACGAGTCGACGATAATCTCCGTGTCGGCATTCTCGCGCAGCGTCTGGACCATGAGCGTGGAAAGCTTTCCTTCGGGCGGCCACTGCACGCCCGCCGGCAGGCCGACGCCGTTGTCCGCGACGCTCACGCGCCAGGACGCGCCGTCCGGGCGCAGGCATTCGAGCGTGATCGTGCCGGTGTCGCGGCCGACGAAGGCGTGCTTGAAGGCGTTGGTCAGAAGCTCGTTGACCACAAGGCCCAGCGGCATCGCGACATTGATGGAGAGCGGCGCGTTTTCGACCCTGGTTGCGAGGCGGATGCCGTCGACGCCGTGGGTGCGCATCGCGGCCGAAGCGATCCGGCTGAGATAGTGGCCGAGATCGACGTCCCGCTCGGCAGCGTGATCCGAAAGCTCCTGGTAGAGGCACTGCAGGGCCTCGATGCGGCCGGCAAGCCGCTCCAGATCGGCCGTGTCGGACTTGGATGCGTAGCGCGTTTCCAGGCGGATCAGCGTCGTGATGAGCTGGAGGTTGTTCTTGACGCGGTGCTGGATCTCGCGGAGCAGCAGATCCTTGTCGCGGATCTGCCGCGAGAACTCTTCGCGCTGCGCGCGGGCGCGCTCGGTCACGTCGACCAGCGCCGTGATGTGGTAGCGCTCGATGCCCGAATCGCTCTCGATGATGCTGGCATAGGCTTCGACCATGATCGGCTTGGTCGCGTTCCAGCAGAACGTGCCGACATAGTCCTCGCCTTTCGCCAGCGCGCGACCCAGCGTCGTGCCGGCATCGTCCTCGTGCTGAAGCAGATCCAGGATGGACCAGTCCCGGCCGCGCAGATTGGCATTGTCACGGCCGAGCAGCGCCTCGAATGCCTTGTTGGCGTAGGCGATGCGATGCTCGCCGCCGACCAGCCGGGAAACGATGATCGCGATCGGAACATGGTCGAGCAGACGCCGGAAATCCGCCGTATCCAGCGCGCGGGCCAACTCCGCCGAATCGAAGAGATCGTTGACTTGATCGGCCGGCGCCGCGGGAGGGTCGCCTTGCGTTTCGGGGCAGTCCATCGATGAGGTCTCCCATGTGGATCGCCCTTGCCCAGAGCCGCTCTATGTCGGGATTGAGGCTTTCCTGTGATGGCGCGCCGCGCGAAGCCACGCAATCGCCGAAGTCGACGCCGAGCTCAGCTGCCTCGTGCTGACGCTGGAGTGAAAGCCCTTCTCCCGCGGGAGAAGGGGTTTGGAGATGAGGGGTGACGTGCTCCTCCGGCGGGCGGCCTCACACGCGCGAACCGCCGGCGCGCGAGCGCCTCGCCTCTGCGCCATGACCGGTGCGCGCGGAGATCGAGGTGTGAGACGCGCGTCAGCCCCTCACCCCCTGCCCCCTCTCCCGCGGGAGAGGGGGATTCTTTCGCGCTGGAATCATCAAGCTTGTCTCGCTAGGTTCGCGGCTTCGGGGAACGTGGCGCGCGTGGGGCG
>SBBV01000026.1 GCA_005240015.1 Candidatus Odyssella thessalonicensis
CGCCGGCAGCGAGCTCATCGTGGCGATGCAGAACCTGGGCGTGCCGTTCCAGATCGACACCGAGACGCTGCCGCGGCAGATCCGCGTCGTCGCCGCCGGCCCCTCCGGCGTGCTCGAAGTGGTGGCGACGCGGCGCAAGCTCGGCAGCACCACCAACGAGATCTTCGTCATCTGGTCGCTCGGCAGCGCCGCGGTCACGCTCGGCATCGCCGTGATCTTCATGCGCAACCTCGTGAAGCCGATCCGGCGCCTGGCGCAGGTGGCCGACGCCTTCGGCAAGGGCCGCGACGTGCCCGACTTCAAGCCCGCCGGCGCCCGCGAGGTGCGCCAGGCCGCGGCCGCCTTCCTCATCATGCGCGAGCGCCTCCAGCGCCAATTGCAGCAGCGCACCGAGATGCTGGCGGGCGTCTCGCACGATCTCCGGACGCCGCTCGCGCGCATGAAGCTCGAGCTCGCGATGCTCGGCGACAAGCCCGAAGCCAAGGGCCTTGCCGCCGACGTCGCCGAGATGGAGCAGATGGTCGAGGAATATCTCGCCTTCGCGCGCGGCGAGGGCACCGAGCAGGCGGTGCCGGTGAACCTGCCCGAGCTGCTCGAGGACGTGGTCGAGTCGGCGCAGCGCAACGGCAGCAACGTGACGCTCCGCACCAAGGGCCCGATGCGCGTCACGCTCCGGCCTAACGGCTTCCGCCGCTGCCTCACCAACCTCATCGCCAACGCCGCGCGGTTCGGCTCGGGCGTGCAGCTGCAGGCGCAGCGGAAGCCGCATTTCATCGAGATCACGGTCGACGACGACGGCCCCGGTGTTCCCGAGGACAAGCGCGAGGAAGTGTTCCGGCCGTTCTACCGGCTCGACAACGAGAAGAGCCAGAGCACGGGCGGCGCCGGGCTCGGCCTCACAATCGCGCGCGACGTGGTGCGCGGCCATGGCGGCGACATCCAGCTCACCGAATCGCCGCTGGGGGGCCTCCGCGTCATGATCCGGCTGCCGGTTTAGGCCGGATTCCTGTTTCCTGGCCGGGCGCATTGAATTATACGCAGGCCGCGATTCGCGTATAATTTGCTCCACTGCCATTTCCTGAGGACATTCCGCTGAACGGCAAGGTCACCATCTCGCTGCCGAAGGCGCATCCCGCGCGGGCGAAGTTCCGCGCGCGTTTTCCCATGCTCTACGAGCGCGTCCGCGTCTTCCGCTGGAAGGTCAAAGACCTTTACCTGCGCGCGACCGGGCGCGACGTCTTCCGCCGCCTGGCCGCGGCGGCCGACAAGCCCGCGCACATCGAGATCGAGACCATCAACAAGTGCAACAGCACCTGCGGGTTCTGCCCGGTGAACCGCTTTTCCGATCCGCGCAAGACCATGCGCATGGACGAGGCGCTGTTCCACCGCATCATCGACGAGCTCGCGGCCTGGGACTATCGCGGCACGCTCAATCTCTTCTCGAACAACGAGCCGTTCCTCGACAAGCGCATCTACGACTTCGCCGCCTATGCGCGGGCGAAGCTGCCGCACGCGTTCGTGCAGATCATCAGCAACGGCACGGCCATCGACGTCGCCGGCGCCGAGCGCATCCTGCCCAACCTCTCGCACATGGTCATCAACAACTACGCCAAGGAATACAAGCTGCACGACAACGTGGCGGCGATCATCGCGCATCTCGAAGCGAAGCGCCCCGAGCTCGCCGACAAGCTCGTGGTCGGCTACCGCCTGCTCGACGAATTCAAGACCAACCGTGCCGGCAATGCGCCCAACCGCAAGGTGAAGGCGCCGCACTTCAAGAGCCCCTGCGCCTATCCGTTCTTCCAGATGGTGATCCGCCCCGACGGCAAGCTCTCGATGTGCTGCAACGACGCGCTCGGCGAGGACACGCTCGGCGACGTCACCACCGAGGGCGTGAAGGGCGCCTGGCTCAACGCCAACCGCCGCTCGGTGCAGGACGCGATGCTCAAGGGCCGCCACACGATCCCGCTCTGCGCCAAATGCGACAACCTCGCCTGGTCGCGTCCCAAGCGCATCGCCAAGGCGGTAAAGAGCGGGAATTTCACCGGAGCCTGACGCACGCCGGCTTCCCGCAATTGTCGTCCCGGGTGCTGCGCAGCATCGCGCCCTTTCTTGCGCGATGATGCGCTGCTGACCCGGGACCGAGGCGAGGCGTTGCCGCGCGGGCGGCCCGAGGGGCGCGTGATTGCGGAGCTCCCGGGGTCCCGGGTCTGCGCAGCACCACGCCGCTGAAGGAGCGGCGTGTTGCAGCGCGCCCGGGACGACACTCCGCAGGGTCGTTTCAAACTGACTACAGAAACACCTGCAGCGCCTCGTGGGCGGCGTCGGCGTTGACGAGATCGACCCGCTTCAGGCGGATGCGCAGCGCGCCATCGACGCGCACGAGGCGGTGGGTGTAGGCGCCGGCGAAGCAGCGCTGGCGCCCCGCCTGGTACTCGATGAGATGGAAGCGCGACTGCGCGACGATCTCGCCGCCGGCCGATCCGGCATCGGCGAGCGCGACGTTGCCGACGATGCGGCTCGTGCGGACCGGATGCGCCATGCCGTGCGCGCGCGGGTGGGCGAGCCGCTCGATGCGCATGCGCATCAGCGGCTTGTTCTCGTAGAACAGCGAGACATGGTCGTCGGGGTCCGGCTGGTCGGGCGCCGCCGGCACCCAATACCAGCCGTCCTCCGCGAAAAGATCGAGCCAGGCGTCGAACGCGCCGCGGTCGAGCAGCGCCGCCTCCGCGATCAGAAAGCCCTCGACGTCGTGGAGTTGCGGGTTCATGCGCACGCCATGTAGCCGCGCCACGCGCGATACTGATTGCGGATGAAGGCTTCGCTCAGCGCGTTCGATGCGGCGTCGCCCTCGCGCAAGCCGGCGCCGCGGTGGAAGCTCACCCAATCGCCGCCCGCGGAGCCCACGCCCTGCTGCGCGCGCGCATAGGCCTCGAGATCGTCGGCCTTCACGATCGAAGACGGCGAATGCACCGTGTTCGCGAACGCCACGTTGCGCCGGTGCATCCAGTCGGGAGCCCCCTTCATGCGCAGCACCCAGATGTCGACGCGCGTGAGATCGACGGCGAGCGGGACGATCACGCGCAGCTGCATGAACACCGGGTGCACCGACATGCCGGGATAGAACATCGCGTTGTGGCGCTGCGTGCCGAGCACCTCCACGGCCCGCGCCGCGCCGAGGCGCGATTCGAGCCGCGCCACGTAGTCGCGATAGCCGGGCTCGGGCGAGGCTTCGCGGCGGAAGCCCTTCATGTCGCTGTGCCCGTTGGCATAGGC
>SBBV01000476.1 GCA_005240015.1 Candidatus Odyssella thessalonicensis
GCTCCGCTTCGTGCTCAATCGCCGCTACGCCGACGGGCTCAGCACCTCGCTCAAGGCCGGCATCGGCGCGCTCGGCGCCGGCATCGACGCCGCCCTCGTCTGCCTCGGTGACATGCCCGGCCTCTCGCCGGCCCTGATCGGCCAGCTCCTCGCCGCCTTCGCGCCCGAGAAGGGCAAGGACATCGTCGTGCCCGTGCGCGGCGGCCGGCGCGGCAATCCGGTGCTGATCGGCAAGCGGCATTTCGCGGCGATCAAGACGCTCAGCGGCGACATCGGCGCGCGCGAGCTGATCCAGGCGCGCAGCGAAGCCGTAACAGAGGTGGAGGTCGGCGACGATGCCGCCTTCGTCGATCTCGACACGCCGGAGGCCCTGGCCGATTATCGCGCCCGTGTGGCGGCTTCGGATTGCGGCCGCCACTAGGTCGCGCTTTCGGCGCGCGACCGACCCGGAGCCCGCTCGAATGATCAAGCGCCTGCGCCTCGCCAGCGGCCTCGTCCTCTTCGCCTATGTGGCGACGCATTTCCTGAACCACGCGCTCGGCCTCATCTCACTGCCGGCGGCCGAGAGCGGGCGCGACGTGTTTCTGTTCGTCTGGCGCGGCTGGATCGGCACGGTCGCGCTCTACGGCTCCTTCGCGATCCACATCGGCCTCGCCTTCTGGTCCATCTTCCGCCGCCGCACGCTGCGCATGCATCGCTGGGAGTGGACCCAGCTCGTGATGGGGCTCGCCATCCCGCTGCTGCTGATCGAGCACGTCGTCGGCACGCGCCTGGTCCACGAACTCTTCGGCACGCAAGACACCTACACCTACATCACGCTGGCGCTCTGGGTGTGGTCGCCCGACAAGGGCATCGTGCAGTCGACGCTGCTCCTGATCGCCTGGATCCATGGCTGCATCGGCCTGCACTACTGGCTGAGACTGCGCCGCTGGTATTCGGAGCGCGCGCCCTGGTTCCTGGTCGCCGCGGTGATCGTGCCGGTGCTGGGCCTGCTCGGCTTCAACCAGCTCGGACACGAAATCGAGCTGCTCGTGAGAAACCAGCTCTTGATGCGCGACACGGTGGCGGCGCTCAAGCTGCCGACGCGCGAGCAGGCGGCCGAGATGTACCGGCTCATCGGCGGCTTCCGCATGGGCTTCGTCGCGCTCATCGTGCTGACCTTGATCGCGCGCGCGGTGCGCCTCCTCGTTGAACGCGCGCGCGGGCTCGTGCGGCTCACTTATCCCGGCGGCAAGATGGTGACCGTGACGCCGGGCTGCACCGTGCTCGAGGCGAGCCGCTTCAACGGCATTCCGCACGCCTCGGTCTGCGGCGGACGCGGGCGCTGCTCGACCTGCCGCGTGCGCGTGGGCCGCGGCGCCGAGCATCTGCCGCCGCCGGCACCCGACGAGCAGCGCGTGCTGCAGCGCGTGGGCGCGCCGCCGCAGGTGCGCCTTGCCTGCCAGCTGCGGCCGACCAAGCCGCTCGAGGTGATCCCATTGCTGCCGCCCACCGCGACTCCGCGCGAGGCCTTCGCCCGGCCCGATCACACGCAGGGCAGCGACCAGATCATCGCCGTGCTGTTCGCCGATCTCCGCTCGTTCACGCAGTTTGCCGAGAAGCGCCTCCCCTACGACGTCGTCTTCGTGCTCAACCGCTATTTCAACGCGATGGGCATGGCCATCGCCGAGGCTGGCGGGCATCTCGACAAGTTCATCGGCGACGGTGTGATGGCGCTGTTCGGCACCGGCGGCGATCCCGCGAACGGCGCGCGCATGGCGCTCAACGCCGCGCGCAACATGGCGTTGAAGCTCGCGGAGCTCAACGAGACGCTGAAGCATGAGCTCGAGACGCCGCTGCGCATCGGCATCGGCATCCATGCCGGCCACGCGATCATCGGCGAGATGGGCTACGAGCGCGCGACGACGCTGACGGCGATCGGCGACACGGTCAACACCGCGAGCCGCCTCGAATCCATGACCAAGGAGGTGAAGGCGCAGCTCGTGGTGTCCGAGGCCGTGGCCGAGCTCGGGCAGATCGATCTCTCCGCCTATCCGCGCCACGATCTCGCGATCCGCGGCCGCGTCGAGATGCTCGCGGTGCGCGCCATCCCCGATGCCGCCGCGCTGCCGCGCCTCGATGCGCTGAAGAAGGAGAAGGCCGCGGCGCCGAAACGCAAGGAGAAGGAGAGCGCGCCCGCGCCGGTATAGGGGGCGGAAGGTTCGGCCAGTCCGTCCCGTCATCCTGAGCGAAGCGAAGGATCTCTCGCCGGGTTCGCACGTGGCTCGATGGCGGCGTCACGGCCCGTCTGCAAGAGATCCTTCGCTGCGCTCAGGATGATGATTCTTGGCTGCGAAAGTAGACAGGGCGGGCCCACCGGCCCGCCCTCTTTCGCCGCATCCAAAAGCGCAACGGCTACGATCGCCCGCCCGCCTTGGCGATCGCGCTGCGCAGGCTCTCGTATTCCTCGCAGCCGCGGCCGCAGAGGCGCTGCAGTTTGGCGAGCTGCGCCTGGGCCTCTTTCATCTTGCCCATGCGCAGATACAGCTGGCCCAGATACTCGTTAGCGCCGCGGTGATTGGCATTGATGCCGAGCGCCTTCTGGTAATAGCCCATCGCGATGTCGTAGCGGCCGAGCTCGCGATGACTGTAGGCGAGATAATTGAGCGCATCGACATTGCGCGGCTCCTTGGCCACGACCTGCTCGAGCTTCTTGATCGCCTCTTCGTATTGCCTGGCCTTCACGGCGCGTTCGGCCTCGGTGTAGCCGCTGTCGGGGGCGCGTGCCGCGGGCGGCTTCGGCGCCGGCGGGGGCGTCGCGGGAGAATCGCTGCCCATGGCGAGCGCCGGCGGCGCGGCAAGTGCGGCGGCCAGGGCGACGGCGAGGATCGAAACGCGCTTCATTCTCAATCTCCTGATAGGGGCCGGCGGCGCCGGGCGAGCGAAGTTAAACAATTCCCGTTCGGGCTTCATCCCTTGCCGTGAGAAATTCTACGTGAGCGCCGCGCCCGCAGATGATCGCCTAAACCGTTTCAATCATTCGATTTCGTCTGGAGCAAGCTGAACCGCGCATGAATGCCCCGATCAGGCTGGGTTCACGGCCGTTATGCCAAATTCCCGGCCGTCCGACGACGAGTCGGGCTGGTCCTCAA
>SBBV01000573.1 GCA_005240015.1 Candidatus Odyssella thessalonicensis
ATGCGGATCGAGCGAAGCTTCGCCGTGTTCGGCCAGCGATGGACCTTGGCGTTCGACTACTCCGCGGGCGCGGTCGGCGAACTGCGCTCGCTCCAGGCCAGCCTGCGCGGTGCCGAGCTCACGCGCCAGCTGCTGGCCTTCGCGCGGCGCCAGACGCTGGCGCCGAAGCTCACCGACATCAACCAGCTCGTCGCCGAGATGACGCGTCTGCTGCGCCGTATTCTCGCCGAGAACATCGAGATCAAGCTCATCACCGTTCCCGATGTCTGGCCGGCGATGGTCGATCCGGCGCAGCTCAACTCCGCGATCGCCAACCTCGCCACCAACGCGCGCGACGCGATGCCGGAGGGCGGGCGGCTCACGATCGAGACCAGGAACACGCACCTCGACGCCGAATTCGCGGCGCACAATCCTGATGTTGCGCCCGGCGACTATGTCCTGATCGAGGTCTCCGACACCGGCATCGGCATGAGCCGGGAGACGCTCGCCCATGTGTTCGAGCCGTTCTTCACCACCAAGGAGGTGGGGCGGGGCACCGGGCTCGGCCTCAGCATGGTGTTCGGCTTCGTCAAGCAGTCGAAGGGGCACGTCAAGATCTACAGCGAGCTCGGCCACGGCACGGTGGTCCGCCTGTATCTGCCGCGCGCCATGGCGGAGTCGGCAGCTCCGGTGGCCGTCGCCGCGGTACCGCCCGAAGCGGCGGCGAAACGGGGAAGCATCCTCGTGGTCGAAGACAATGCCGAAGTGCGCAATGCGGTCGTCCGCCAGCTCAAGGAGCTCGGGCATACGGTGCTCGAGGCGGCCAACGCCGAGGCGGCGTTGGCGCTGCTCAAGAACAACGACACCATGGTCGACCTGCTGTTCACCGATCTCGTCATGCCCGGCGGCATGAACGGCCACGAACTCGCCCGCGCGGCGCTGGCCGAGCGGCCGCAACTCAAGGTGCTGTTCACCTCCGGCTACCCCGGCACGGTCTGGAACAAGGACAACACCGCCAAGGACGGCGAACACTTCCTCGGCAAGCCCTACCGCAAGCAGGACCTCGCGCGGAAGCTGCAGGAGATTCTCGGCTAGCGTCGATTCGGGCACCGCCCCCTATGCGCGCTTTGCCGTCCGCCCCGATTTCTTCGCCGGCGCTTTGCCATCGAATTCGTCGACGAGCCGCTTCGGCGCCTTGTGCCGCCACGCGCGCGCGATGCGGTGCCTGAGCTCCGCGTCGCTGATCTTCGAGAGGCGCACGAGGAAGGCGGGCCAGCCCTTGTAGTGATCGGTCTCGAAATAGATCGCCGGCGCCGCGGCCATCAGCATTTCCTTCTCTTCCAGCGGCCCCAGCAGCACCATCGTGTCGGCGTCCTTCATGCGCATGAAGGATTTTCCGCGCACGCGCAGCGCCGGCGTGCCGTAAGATGTGCTCGCCTCGACCCCAGGCAGCTTCGCGGCGCGCGCCGCCGCCAACACGCGCTTGAACGCCTTGTTCACCGCACTCACACCTCGAACTTGATCCCCTGCGCGAGCGGCAGTGCGGTCGAGTAGTTGATCGTGTTGGTGGCGCGGCGCATGTAGGCTTTCCATGCGTCGGAACCGGACTCGCGGCCGCCGCCGGTTTCCTTCTCGCCGCCGAACGCGCCGCCGATCTCGGCGCCCGAGGGGCCGATGTTGACGTTGGCGATGCCGCAATCGCTGCCCTCGGCCGAAGTGAACAGCTCGGCCTCGCGCATGTCGCCGGTGAAGATGCTGGAGGAGAGCCCCTGCGGCACCGCGTTGTGCAGGCGGATCGCGTCTTCGATCGCGCGGTAGCGGATCACGTAGAGAATCGGCGCGAAGGTCTCGCGCGTGACGATCTCGGTCTAGCCCGGCATCTCGACCAGCGCCGGCTGCACGTAGTACGCGTCGGGCCATTCGTTCGAGAGCACGCGCCGCCCGCCCGCGACCTTGCCGCCGTCCTTCGCCGCCTGATCGAGCGCGAGGCGCATGCCCTCATAGGCGCGGCCGTCGATGAGCGGGCCCACGAGGGTGCCGGGCTCTCGCGGATCGCCGATGCGGAGCTTCCCGTAGACCGAGGCGAGGCGGGGGACGAAGCCGCCATAGATCTCCTCGTGTACGAAGAGGCGCCTGAGCGAGGTGCAGCGCTGACCCGCGGTGCCGACGGCGGCGAAGGTGATGCCACGCAGCGCCAGCTCCTGGTCGGCGCTCTGAGCGACGATCGCGGCATTGTTCCCGCCAAGCTCGAGAATCGATTTCGCAAAGCGCGCGGCGAGCTTCGGCCCCACGGCGCGGCCCATGCGCGTGCTGCCGGTCGCGCTCACCAGCGGCACGCGCGGATCGTCGACGAGCGCCGCCGACACTGCCGCATCGCCGATGACGAGCTGCGAAATGTCCGCCATCGCCGGATCGAAGTCCTCGACCGTCTTGCGGAAGAGGGCCTGCGTCGCCAGCGCGGTGAGCGGCGTCTTCTCCGAGGGCTTCCAGACGATCGTGTCGCCGCAGACGAGTGCCAGCGCCGCGTTCCAGGCCCAGACCGCCACGGGGAAGTTGAACGCCGTGATGATCCCGCAGACGCCGAGCGGATGCCACGTCTCCATCATGCGGTGCCCGGGCCGCTCCGAGGCGATGGTGAGGCCGTAGAGCTGGCGCGAAAGACCGACAGCGAAGTCGCAGATGTCGATCATTTCCTGAACTTCGCCAAGGCCTTCCTGCAGAATCTTGCCGTTCTCAATCGTGACGAGCCGGCCGAGCCTGTCCTTGTTCGCGCGCAGCACCTCGCCGAGGCGGCGCACCAGTTCGCCACGGCGCGGGGCCGGCACCGCGCGCCAGGCGCCGAAGGCCGCGGCGGCGCGGCCAATTGCTGCCGCGACGTCGGCCACGCTCGAATCGCGGACGCGCGCGATCTCGCGCCCGTCGATGGGCGAGCGAACCACGCGCTCGCCGGCGAGATCGCGCTCGGCGACGCCGAGCGCGAGCACGAGGCTGCGGGCTTCGCCGGCGAGGGAAGAGATCGGCATGGCGGTCTTTCCTCCACGAAATCAGGGGTCTTGGGCCTGTAGCGGCGGCTCCGCTCCAGGCTACGCCGTCTGGTCGAACCAGTGATTCATTCTTCGTTAACGATGATCCACCAAAGTCTAGCCCCTCGCGCAAAATCACCCAACGCCCATGCGCTTCTTCGCGTTCCTGAGCAAGTTCGGCCGCGTCCAAGACGGCGCCACTACCACCGAA
>SBBV01000588.1 GCA_005240015.1 Candidatus Odyssella thessalonicensis
GAGGAAGACATGTGCGCGCCAACGGCGCGCTACCCCGATCTCTGTGTCCTCTGTCCCTCTGTGGTGAGATCCCGGTCGATGGTGGGGGAGCGGCCGCCCGGTTGCACTAGGGCCGCAGGCGCGCCAATCCCCTACGAGAGGATCTTCACCAGCCAGTGCGCGTTGCGCAGCAGGCGGGCGTCGTCGCCGCGGCACGAGACGAGCTGCACGCCCATCGGCAGGCCGTTTTGGTCGGCCATGATCGGCAGCGACACCGCGGGAACGCCGGTGAGCGTCCACAAGGTCGAGAAGAGCGGATTGCCGGTGGCTTCGCCGGCCGGCGCCGGGCCGGGCGCCGCCGGCGTCAGGATCGCGTCGTAGGCGAACAGGATCTCGGCGATCTCGGCCTCGAGATCGCGCGCGAGCGCCTGGGCCGCGAGATAATCCTTGGCCGTGATCGCGCGGCCGCGCTCGATGCATTGCTGCATCGCGGGGGAGAGCTTCTCGCGCCCCCGCTCGAACTCGCGGCGGAGATTGTGCGCGATGTCGGCCTCCATGATCGTCTTCTGCGCCGGCCACGCCTCGGCGAAGACATCCGGCAGCTCGACCGGCTCGACCTTGCTGCCGAGCGCCTCGACGAGCTCCGCCAGCGCATCCTTCATCACCGGCTCGGCCTTGTCCCAGACCGGCGTCTTCACGAAGGCGAGCTTGGGCTCGACCGGCGGCTCCTCGGCGAGCACGCGCCGGAGCGGCGCCGGCGCCGAGGGGCGCATGTCTTCGTCGCCGTCGTCGAAGCGCATCAGCGCCTCGCCGGCGATCGCGACGTCCTCAAGGCTGCGCGCGAACAGCCCGACATGGTCGAGCGTCCCCGAGAGCCGGAGGCAGTTGCGGCGCGAGATCAGGCCGTGCGTCGGCTTGTAGCCGTAGACGCCGCAGAACGAGGCCGAGCGGATCGTGGAGCCGTTGGTCTGCGTGCCGAGCGCCAGCGGCACCATGCCGGCGGCGACCGCCGCCGCCGAGCCGCTCGAGGAGCCGCCCGGCGTGCGCGCGGGATCGTAGGGATTGCGCGTCTTGCCCGGCGTGTAATAGGCGAGCTCGGCCGTCACGGTCTTGCCGAGGATGACGGCGCCGGCTTCGCGCAGGAGCGCCACCGCGGCCGCGTCGTAGCGCGGCGTGCGCCCGGCGTGGAGCGCGCAGCCGTTCTCGGTCGGCATGTCGCGCGTGTCGAACACGTCTTTGATGCCGACCGGCACGCCGTGCAGGGCCCCGTGCGGCTTGCCGGCCTTGTGCGCGGCGTCGGCGGCCTCGGCCTGGGCCAGCGCATGATCGCGGTCGAGATAGTGCCAGGCCTGGACCGCGGGCTCGCGCGCGTCGATCTGCGCGAGGCACGCCTCGACGAGTTCCCTCGAGGTGAGGCGGCCCTCGCGGATGAGCCGCGCCGCCTCGCTCGCGGTCAGGAGATGAAGGTCGTCCATTCGCCGCGTGCGCGCGCGCCGCCCTATCGCGCGTCGTAGAGGTAGGACGGCAGCCAGGTCGCGAGGCCGGGGAAGATGTAGAGCAGCGCCATCGAGATGAAGACCATGAACATGAAAGGCATGGCGCCGGCGAAAATCGCGTTGATGCTCACGTGGCTCGGGGCCACGCCCTTCAGGTAGTAGCAGGCCATCGCGACTGGCGGCGAAAGGAACGCGGTCTGGATGTTGAGCGCCACCATGATGCCGAACAACATCGGGTCGATGTTGTAGACCTTCAGCAGCGGCAGGAAGATCGGCACGAAGATGATCAGGATCTCGGTCCACTCGAGCGGCCAGCCCAGCAGGAAGATGATGATCTGGCTGATCAGCATGAACTGCCAGGGCGAGAGATCGAGGCCCTTGAAGAAGCCGGCGATGAGCTGGTCGCCGCCATAGTCGCCGAGCACCGAGGCGAAGGTAGCCGAGCCCACGAACAGCCAGCACACCATGGCCGTGGCGCGCGCGGTGAGGTAGACCGATTCGCGGATGCGCTGGAAACTGATCGCACCGTACGCCGCGGCGAGCACCATGGAGCCGAGCGCCCCCACCGCCGCCGCCTCCGAGGGCGTCGCCCAGCCGAACATGATGGCGCCCAGCACGAGCAGGATCAGGAGCGCGAGCGGGAAGAACGACTGGAGCAGCGATTTCGTCACGGCCCAGCCGAGCAGCGCGAAGATGAGCGTCAAAACCGACACCCCCATTCCGGCGTAGGCCAGGTAGGCGAAGCTCAGCTTGGCGATCCAGAAGATGAGCGCGATGAGCACCAAGAGCCCGACGCCGATCAGCAGCGGGTAGGCCCCGTCCGCCGCCTGCTGCAGCCGGGGCCAGAGCAGGCCGAGCGAGACGAGCGGCGCGACCGCACCGACATAGGGAAGATAGTCGATCGGGAGATCGAGCAGATGGATCGCCACCGCGGCGCCGGCAAACAAGCCCACGCCGGCGCCGATCGGAACGGTGAGATCGCGCGCACGCCCGACACCGAGCGGCTCGAGCTCCGCATCGGGTGCCTTGGGCGCCAGGCTCGGGTTGAGCAGCGCGCGCACGACGACGTAGACCACGTAGAGCGCAGCCAGCATGAAGCCGGGCAGAAGCGCGCCCGCATAGAGCCGCACCGCCGACGTTCCGGCGATGGCGGCGTAGAGGATGAGCAGGATGCTGGGCGGGATGAGGATGCCGAGGCAGCCGCCGGCGCAGACCACGCCCGAAGCGAGCCGCTGCTCGTAGCCGGCGCGCAGCATCGCCGGAAAGGCAAGCAGGCCCATCAAGGTCACGACCGCGCCGACGATGCCGGTGGCGGTGGCGAACAGCGAGCAGGTTATGAGCGTGGCGACGGCGAGCGAGCCCGGCACCATGCGCGCCGCGCTCTGAATGGAGTGGAACAGTCGATCGAGAATGTTCGCGCGCTCGATCACGTAGCCCATGAACAGGAACAGCGGCACCGCCACGAGCACGTCGTTGGTGGTGACTTCGTAGGCCTTGATGATGACCTGTTGGAAGATGATGTCGCCCTTGAGCGCGTAGCCGAAGCCGAAGCCGAGCGCCAGCAGCGTAAACGCGATGGGAAAGCCGAGAAAAATGCTGACCACGAAGATGGCCAGCATGATGATCCCGATGACCTCGTTCGACATCGTTCCGTTCCCCCCGCGGGCGTGTTTCTAGTTCGACTTCCCGGCTTCCAATTCCCGAAGCCGCTGCTGCTCGTGCATGATCGCCGTTTCGAGTTCTTCGATGTCGGCGAGCCGCTGCGGCCAGGCGCCGGTCTTGAGGCAGATGACGCAGCGGATCATCTCGGCGGTGCCCTGCACCAGCAACAGCGCCGCGGCGATCGGGATCAGCGTCTTCAGCGTGTAGACCGGCACGCCGGCCGGGCTGAAGATGCTCTTTTCGTAGAACTGCCACGAGTAGGCGGCGAACTGGTAGCCGGCATAGATGAGCGCCACGATCGCGGGCAGGAAGCCCACGATGTAGATCGCGAGATCCATGCCCGCCTGCAGGCGCGGGCGCCAGTTCCGATAGAGGAAGTCGCCGCGCACATGGCCGTTGCGCGAGAGCGTGTAGGCGCCCGTCATCAGGAGCAGGGTGCCGTACATGATGTAGCTGAAATCGTAGCCCCAGGTCGTCGGCAGCGATCCGGTCACCGCCCGGAACGGGCCGGACGAGACGAGCACTTCGTAGGACGCGCCGAGCGTGAGTACGATGATCGTCCAACCAAACATCTTGCCGATGCCGGCGCTGATCTTGTCGATGGTGATCAGGATCTTGTCGCCGAACGGCAGGTCCGCCATCCCGATCAGGAGGCCGATGAAGGCGACGAACGCGCCGCCCCAGACGAAGAAGCGGGCCGGCGCCGGAGTAGGAACGCCGAAGTAAGCGGCGAGCGCGACCAATGCGCCAGCTACGAAGAGGACCAGCCCGACAGTGCGAAACGTCACGATCCGCTCCGTTGCGTCCCGTTCAAGGTCTGTAGTCGAGAAGCGCGATTCGCGCGGCCGGCGATTCGGGCCCCATCATGGACCGGGGCGGCGCCCGGCGGCGCCGCCCCTGCCCTTTGTTACGGCCGGCGTCCCGCTCTCGACTAGAGCGCCAGCTTGCCGAAGTGATGCTCGTAGGCGCCGCGGTAGTCGGTGGCGTTGAACAGGCTGTAGTAGACCACGCGCTTCACCCATTCCTTCTGCGAGTCCATCACCTTCTTCATGAACGGATCCTGGCCGAGCTGGGCGATGAGCCCGTCCCAGGCCTTGATCTGGGCGTCGAACACGTCCTTCGGCGTGCGCTTCACCTGGACCTTGTCCTTCTCGCGCAGCTCCACGAGGTCCTTCGAGTAGTAGTCGAAGGCCTTCCACTCGTTGGCGGAGGAGACGGCTTCGGCGGCGTATTGCATGATCGCCTGCTGCTCCTTGGCCAGCGCGTTGAACTTCGTGCGGTTGAACATGATCTCGAAGTACTCGGTGGCCTGGTGGTGGCTGCCCATCATGTAGATCTTGGCCACGTCCTGCGCGCCGAAGCGGCGGTCCGAGGTCGGGTTGTTGAACTCGAACCCGTCGATGCGTCCGCGCTCCATGGCCGGCACGATTTCGCCGCCCGGGAGCTGCGAGACCGCGACACCCAAGGCCTGGAACAGGTCGGCCGCGAGACCCACGGTGCGGTACTTCAGGCCCTTCAGATCGGCCGCGCTCTTGATCTCCTTCTTGAACCAGCCGAGCGGCTGCGTCGGCATCGGCATCGCGAAGAAGCTCTTGATGTTGACCTTCATGATCTGGGTCTGGAGCTCTTCGAACAGCTCCTTGCCGCCGCCGTTGTGGATCCAGCCCAAGCCCTCATTGGCGTTGAAGCCGAACACCGGGCCGGTGCCGAACAGCGACGCGGCCTTGTGCTTGCCGTACCAGTAGACGGTGACGGTGTGCGCACCGTCGAGCACGCCCTGGTGGACCGCGTCGAACACGCTGAACGGATGCACCACCGCGCCGCCGATCAGGTAGTCGATCTTCACCCGGCCGCCGCCCATGTCGTTGACGCGCTTCACGTAGTCTTCGGCGAACTCGTTGAAGACGTCCTTCGCGCCCCACGAGCCCTGCATCTTGAACGTCTGGGTCTGCGCGCGGGAGATGTTGGGCATCGCCAGGGCGGCGCCGGCGACGGCGGCCGTGGCGCCCGCTTTCAGGAAACCGCGGCGCGACTTGCGCCCGGCAACGACTTTCTCGTCTTGGGTGGTCATCGGTTTTCCTCCCGGAAAAAGGCAGTTGGGTGCGGGCACATTGGTTTTGGACACCGGGTTCCGCGCCCGCGCGGTCCGGATCGTAGGCAAGGCATCCGTCTGGCACAATAATGGCTGGTATACCAATCCGCAACCGGAACTGGACGCGCCCTTTGCCTTCCGTTCTGAACACTTGAGACGGGCACTTAGTTCGAGCCGCGGAGGCAAGGATCAAATTTGCCCTTCACGCGAAGCGCAGGGCCGTCCGAAGCTCAGAAAACTCCTTGTCGTCCCCGCGAAAGCGGGGACCCATGCCTCCGCCGACGTGCCGGAATGCCCGTCCCGCGGCACCGCTGCTCGGGTCCCCGCTTTCGCGGCGACGACAAGTGTTTGGTGGCGACGGAGGGAAACAGAGTCAGCGATTCTTGCCCGGCACCCACAGCACGTCGTCGGCGCCGTTGGCGTTGAGGCGCCGCGCCATCACGAACAGATGATCCGAGAGCCGGTTGATGTACTTGATCGCCTCGGGATTGACGGCCGTGGTTTCCGCCGCCTCGATCATCGCGCGCTCGGCGCGGCGCGCCACCGTGCGCGCCAGATGCAGCCACGCCGCGGCGGGCGAGCCGCCGGGCAGGATGAAGGACTTGAGCGGCGGGATGTTCTCGTTCATCGCGTCGATCTCGCGCTCGAGCCGCTCGGTCTGCGCCGCGATGATGCGCAGCGGCGGCCATTTCGGATTTTCAGCCTCGGGCGTGCAGAGATCGGCGCCGAGGTCGAAGAGATCGTTCTGGATGCGCCCCAGCATCGCGTCGGCGTCGGCGTCGCCTACCACGGCGAGCCGCGCCAGTCCGATGATGCTGTTGCATTCGTCGACCGTGCCGTAGGCGGCGACGCGCGGATCGTGCTTGGCGACGCGCGTGCCGTCGCCGAGCGAGGTCTGCCCCTTGTCGCCGCCGCGCGTGTAGATCTTGTCGAGCTTGACCACGGCCCCCGCCCCCCGCGCTATTGCTTCAGCGACAGCCAATACAGGAACAGGAACAGCACCGCGGCGAACTGGAAGCCGACGCGCGCGCGCATCAGCTTGTTGCCGTACTTGTTGTTGAACTCGCGGCCGCTCATGCCGATGACGCCGGTCAACAGCGAGGCGACGGCGCCCACCGCGCAAACAATGGCGACGACGAGGAGGAAGGTGGACATGGCGTGAGATTAGTCCCCGCCCGCGACCATGCCTAGCCGCCCGCGGCAATTCGGACCGCGCGCGGTCCCCGTGCCGTTGACTTCCGCGCGGCGGCGGCCAAGGTGCAGCCGGTCATGCGCCTCGTGTTTCTCCTCATCGCCGCCGCCCTCGCCGCGCCGGCGGCCGTCTCCGCCCAAAGCGTTGTTCTGGTGCAGCACGTGACGAACGTTTCCGTCGTACGCGCCGGCGACGCGCTGATGGTGACCGCGGGCGGCACGGTGCCGATCGCGGGCTTCAGCAACCCGGCGCTGAAACCGCGCCCCGACCTGGTCAAGGTCGCCGGCGGCTATGTGCTCGACTTCGTCGCGACGCCGCCGCCGCGCGGCAGCGCGGTGGCGCAGGTCGAGACGCGCATCGTCGTCACCTTCCGCATCGCGCCGCGCGAGGCCGAGGCGATCCGCTTCGTCCAGGTCCGCGGCGCGTTCGGCAGCCGCACCGTGCAGGTGCCGAAACAAGGGAAGTGAACAGGAGCCGGGGAGTCGGGGAGAAGGAAGAAAGACTCACCACCAAGACACCAAGAAGGAAGAAAAGAAGGTTTGCGCGCGAAGACGCGCGCGAAGAAAGGCGAAGTTAATCTGCGCGCCGCCTTGCGGCGCATCACCTTCCTTGCTTGGTGTCTTCGTGTCTCGGTGTCTTGGTGGTGAATTTTCTTTCCTCTTCTCCCCGGCTCCTGTTCCCTTTGCTTTTCAGAACCCCACCAGCCGCGGCAGGAACAGCGAGAACTGCGGCACGGCCGAGATCAGCGCCAGCGCCGCGATGTTGATCGCGATGAACGGCAGCGATTCCTTGATCAGCGCGTTCAGGCCGCAATTGGCGATGCGCTCGGCCGCGAACAGCGAGACGCCGAGCGGCGGCGTGATGAGCCCGATGTTGAGGTTGATGATCATCACCACGCCGAAGTGCAGGGGATCGATGCCGGCCGCGGCCGCCGCCGGCGCGAGGATCGGCGCGAACAGGATGATCGAGGTGGTGGGGTCGACGAACATGCCGAGGATCAGGAACAGGATGTTCGCGAGCAGCATCGTGCCGAGCGGGCCGAGATTCATCTCTTTCACGAGCTCCGAAAGCCGGCCGGTGGCGTTCTCGAAGCCCAGCACCCAGGCGAGCGCCGCGCCGGCGCCGACGATGATGAGCAGCTGGCCCGAGAAGGTGACGGCCTGGCCGAGGATCGGTGCCAAGGCCGCCAAGCGCAGCGTGCGGTAGATCACGACCGCGAGCACGAACGCGTAGAACACCGCGCTGCCCGCCGCCTCGGTCGGCGTCATGACGCCGCCCAGTATGCCGCCCAGGATGATGAACGGCATGCCGATCGCGGGCAGCGCCGAGAGGAAGCTGCGTCCGAGCGAGACCGGCGCGCCGGCGGCGCCCGCATCGCTGAGCCTGAAGCGGTTGCTGGCATAGGCGATCCACGCCATCTGCGCCGCGCCGAGAATGAGCCCGGGCACCACCGCGGCCGCGAACAGTCCGCCGATCGAGACGTTGGTGGCCGAGCCGTAAATGATGATCGGGAGCGACGGCGGGATGGTGGGGCCGATGATCGAGCCCGAGGCGATCACGGCGGCGGCGAAAGCCGGCGTGTATCCGGCGCGCACCATCGCCGGGATGAAGATGCGCCCCAGCGCCGCGATCTCGCCGAGCGCCACGCCGGTGATGCCCGAATAGAGCACGCAGGTGGCGACCGCGACCTGCGCGATGCCGCCCTTGAGCCAGCGGAACGCGGCATTGGCGAAATCGACGATGCGCTTCGCAAGCCCGCCCTCGCTGAAGATCTCGCCGGCGAGCAGGAACAGCGGAATCGCCACCAGGATGTAGATATCGATGCCGTTGTAGATCTTCTCCGGCATCACCGGCAGCAGCGGCCACTGCCCGCTCACCGCGATGTAGCCCAGCACCGCCGCCAGCATCGACCACGCCACCGGCATGCCCGTGACGAGCAGGAACACGAACAGCACGAGGAAGAAGGCGAGCGCGGGGCTCATCGGGGGGCGAGTTCGCGCCCATACCCCCTCTCCC
>SBBV01000110.1 GCA_005240015.1 Candidatus Odyssella thessalonicensis
AGCGGATCGGCTGGTTGAAGCGCTTCTTGATCTCGTCCTTGAGCCACTGCGCGGCCGCGGAATTGATGGGATCGGTGGCGATGACGCCGGCCGGCGTCACGGCGAAGACCGAGTAGTGGAAGTTGTTGCGGAAGCGGTAGACCTCGCCCGCGATCTTGGTGATCTCGCGCACCGGCGGCTGCTGCGCCGCCGGTGGGGTCTGCTGCGCCGCGGCCGTGGCGGCCACGAACAGCGCCGCGGCGAAGGCGGCGGTGGGTGCGATCCGTTTCATCCCGTCCTCCCTGGTCCAGGCGCCGGTTTCCGGCGCCTGGGACTAACACAAGGCGGAGCGGAATCGTCCCGCGAGAAGGAAGTGCCGGAAAACGCCCCCGGAAAAGGGGTCGGACCCCTTTCTTGGAGAGCGTCAGCGCGGCCGGCGCGTGATCTGCTGTTCGACCCGGCGGCGGTTGCTGCGCAAGATCTCGAGGCGGTCGAGCATCAGGGCCAGCGCCGCCTTGGCCTCGTCGAGCGCTGCGGAATTGCCGCCGGCGCTGAGCTTGCTCAATTGCTTTTCCTGGAGGGCGATCGTCGCCTCGGCATGAGCGATGACGCGGTCGGCGCGCGCAAGATACGGTTCCACCGTGATTCTCCCCGCGGAAATGAGGTGCCGATTGGGATGCCGAGATGGCCTGCCCGATACCGTGAAATGCCAGAGCTGGCATTTGGTTCCCGAATCGCGGGGACGCTCGGCGTTCTCTCCGAATGTTCTTTTCCCCTATGACAATGTGCCCGTAGGCGCGCCGGGTCGCGGAACAATTCGGACCAACCGATGGCACGCCCGATTCGGACGACGGACGTCGCGACTCGCGTCTCCGCCCGCGGCCGGGACGAGAGCCGCTATCCCCGCAGCGCGTCGAGCGCCACCTTGATCCAGCCGGGCTCGCGCCGGTCGAAGGCCTTGTAGGCCTCGATCACGTCGGCCATCGGCTCGGTCTTGGTGAGGATGGTCTCGGGCTTGATGGCACCCGAGCGCGTGAGCTTGATCAGCTTCGGGATGTAGCGCCGGTGGTGGCAGTTGCCCATGTTGACAGCCAGGTTCTTGTTCATCGCCCAGCCGATCGGGAACGAGGTCGCGGCCGGCGGATAGACGCCGACGATGCCGAGCGTCCCGGCCTTGGCCAGCGCCATCACCGCCCATTCGAGCGCCTGGCTCGGCGCATCGCCGGGGCGCCAGTTCTTGCCCTTGGGCTTCGTCTTGGGCGCTACCTGCTCCATCTCTTGCTGGTATTGCTGCTCCTTCTGCTTCGCCTGCCTGGCCGCCGGCCCGTGATGCGCGTGCTCGGCGTCGACGCCCACCGCATCGATCGCGCGATCGACGCCGATCCCGTGCGTGAGGTCGACAATGATCGCGACCGGGTCCTCCTGTTCGAAGTTCACGATCTCCGCGCCCTGGTCGAGCGCCATGTCGAGCCGGTCGCTCTTGCTGTCGACCGCGAACACGCGCGAGGCGCCCTTGAGCTTGGCGCTCGCGATCGCGAACTGGCCGACCGGGCCGCAGCCGAACACCGCCACCGTGTCGCCGGGCCCCACCTCGGCGAGATCGGCCGCGAAATAACCGGTTGGGAAGATGTCCGACATCAGGATCGCCTGGTCGTCGCCGACGTCGTCGGGAAGCTTCACGAGCCCGGCGTGCGCGTAGGGGATGCGCGCCTTCTCGGCCTGGAGGCCGTGGAATGGCCCGCTCGAGCGCGGCCCGCCGGAAATACGCCGTGCCGGCGCGCCGCCCGTTGGGGTTGGCGTTGTCGCATTGCGCGTGATAGCCGGCGCGGCAATAGACGCACGAGCCGCACGCGATCGTCGACGGCACGACGACGCGGTCGCCGACTTTGAGATTGCGCACCATCGGCCCCAGCTCTTCGACGATGCCGACCGCCTCGTGGCCGAGCACCGTGCCGGGCGCCACGTCGCTCATCGTGCCGCGCACGAAATGCAAATCGGTGCCGCAGATGGCCGAGGTGGTGATGCGCACGACGGCGTCGGTCGGCTCCTCGATGCGCGGCTCGGGCACGTCCTCGAGCCGGATGTCGCCGACGTCGTGAAAGACGACCGCCTTCATCGCTGCTGCTCCTTGTGCAGCTCCTGCTCGGCCGCGGCCTGCATCTCGGTCGTGGGCGTGGCGCGCGCCTCGGCCGCCTCCTTCGCCGCGGTGCGCCAGCGGTCGCCGATCGCCTTGGGCAGCGTCGCCTCGATCTTGCGCACCTCGCCGGGATCGAGATGGCTCGCGAGCAGGCGGAAGGTGCCGAGCGCGCATTGCTCCGCGCGCGGCTTGGCCTGCGGCGGCAGCTTCTTCCTGACGTGCTCGACGAACTCGATCCACTGGTGCTCGCGCGAGGGCTGCGGCTGCGGATCCCAGCCCTCGTAATAGATCCCGCGCACCAGCATCGGCAGCTGCGCGCCCAGGTGAATCGCCGCCTCCGCCTGCATGCGGTCGCGCAGCGCGTGGAGGCCGCTGCGCAGCGCGAGATAGGCGAATTCGCGGTCGTCGCTGTGCAGCTCCTGCATCATCCATTTGAGCCACACATTCGTCTTTTGAACGGTGGTGTCGAATACGTCGAGACCGGTGGTGCTCATGATGATCCTCGCTCGCTGACTGCGAGCGCGCGCCCGCCCCGGCGCCGAAGCGCCAGCGCTCGCGGTTGAATGCGCGTTCCCTCCCCCGCGCGGAGCGGGAGAGGGAACGGCAGATGGCTACGCTCGTGCGCCCCGTTAAGGGGCGCGATGCGGCGCTAGTTCTTCTTGTCCTTCGACAGCGACTGCAGGCTCTTCGCCTGAGCCAAGTGCTCCTTGATCTTCGGCAGCGCCTCGTTGGCCAGCTTCTTGGCCGCCGGGTTGGGCTCGCTCTCCGACGCCTTGGTGTAGGTTTCGACCGACTTCTCGTGCCCCTCGACGATCATTTCAAGGAACTTCTTGTCGAACTCCGAGCCACTCAGCGTGGCGAGCTGTCGGGCCTTGGGCGAGGCCGGGCCCGCACCGGGCGCCGTGGGCGGCGGAGAGCTGTCGGTGCCGCTCTTCGGCGGGGTCGCGCCATTGCGCTTCGCCAGGAGCGCCAGCTGCTCGTTCAGCGCGGTGTGATCGGACACTAGCATCTGCGCGAACTGCTTGACGTCGTTGTTCTGCGACTTCTCGGCCGCCATCTTCGCGAGCGCCACCTCTTCCTCACCCGACTTCAGCGCCTGCTGCACGAAACCGGACGCAGCGCTCTTGTCGTCCTTGTCGGTCTTCATTTGCGCTTGCGCGAGCGGCGCGAACGCAACGACCAGCGCCGCCAGGGGCGCGATCCACAATTTCCTCATGGGCGTCTCTCCTCGAATTCAGGGGACGCTCAGTAAACGCGGCCTCGTTGCGGCCGGTTCCCCCACC
The DNA here is from genome assembly GCA_005240015.1 of Candidatus Odyssella thessalonicensis. Lineage (GTDB taxonomy): Bacteria > Pseudomonadota > Alphaproteobacteria > Bin65 > Bin65 > SBBV01. Next base: position 3,400 of record SBBV01000110.1, read on the forward strand.
CGCCGCAAAAAGCCGCGCAACGGCGCGCGCTTCGGCCTCAGAGCCCCATGCGGGTCCGCATCAGCGCATGCAGCTTCGCGCCCGGCGCGGCGAGGTCCTGGATTACGTCGAAATGGTGGCGCCCGGCGATCTCGTGCGCCTCGACGCCGGCGGCGCCCGCCTTGGCCAGCACGGCGGCGAAGTCGCGCTGCTGGCGCAGGAATTCCTGGGTTTCGCCGGCACCGACCACGAGCGCCAGCGGCGCCCCGCCCTTGCGCGCGAACAAGGCCGGGCTGTTGCGCCGCGCGGCCGCCGCGTCGAGCTTCAAAGCATCGTTGAGATAGGTGTGGCGCACCGGCTCGAGCTCGTAGAGCCCCGAGATCGCGACGGCGCTCTTGACCGCGTCGGCCGGCAGTCCGGGCGCGAAACCCTCCCACCCGGTGAGCGCCGCCATCGCGGTGAGATGCCCGCCCGCGGAATGGCCCGCGACGTGGATGCGCGCGGGATCGCCGTTGAAGCGCTTGGCCTCGCGCCAGACCCAGGCGATCGCGGCGCGAACCTGGCGCACGATCTCGTCCATCGTCACGCGCGGCGCCAGCGCATAGTTCACGTTGACGACCGCCGCACCTGCCGCCGCGAACGGCTCGGCGACATAGTCGAAATCGTTCTTGTCGAGCCGCTGCCAGTATCCGCCATGGATGAAGACGAGGATCGGCGCGCCCGCCTTCGGCGCCGCGAATATGTTGGCGCGCTCGGCATGCGTCGGCCCGTAGGGCACGTCGAGCTGGGGGTTGAGCTGCGCGCGCGCGATGCCGCTCCGCCGCGCGCACTCGCCCAGATGCTCGACCGCGTCCTTCACCGCGGCGCGCAGATTGTACTGCGCGTCGAGCCCGGCCTTGTCGTAGTTCAAAAAGACCGCATTCATTTGGTGTCCCACCGTCTCACTCGTCTGCGCTCCGTTATCCTGAGCGAAGCCAAGGATCTGGCCTCCGCGCCAAGCCGCTGGCGGTTGAAACCAGATCCTTCGCTTCGCTCAGGATGACGAACCCCCTACGGCACCATCAGCCGTCCGCCGTTGATGTAGATCGTCTGCCCGGTCATGAAGCGCGCGCCGGGGCCGAGCAGGAACAGCATCGGACCGATCACGTCGTCGACCACGGCGATGCGGCCCATCGGAATGGTGGTGAGCATGCGCGCCATGTCCATGTCCTTGACCATCATCTGCTTCTTGAGCGCGCGCTTGGGATCGTCGCCGCCGCGGCCGGTGCCGCCGCGCAGGAATTCCGTGTCAACCGCGGCGGGTGCGACGCAGTTGACGCGGATCGCCGGCGCGTTCTCCTTCGCCAGGCCCTTCGTGAGCGCGATGATGCCGGCCTTGGCCGCCGAGTAGGTCGCGGTGCCCTTCTCCACCAGGCTCGCGAGCCCCGAGGCGACGAGCAGCACCGCGCCGCCGCCATTCTTGCGCAGCATCGGCAGTGCTTCGCGCAGCGCCATGTAGGCCGAGCGGAGATTGACCGCGATGCCCTCGTCGAATTCGTCGGGCGGCAACTCGTCGAGGTTCACCTGTCGCGTCATGTAACCGGGCAGATGAACGAAGGCGTCGATCGTGCCGCCCCAGAGCTTCGCCACCTGGGCGAAGGCCTTCTTGGCCGCGTTGTCCTTGCGCGCGTCGTAGGGAATCGCGGCGACGCCTTTCGGCAGCCTATGGCGCTTGATCGCGTCCGGCAGATCGATGACCACGAGCTTCAGCCCGAGCCCGTGCGCCACTTCGACGAAGCGGCGGCCGATGCCGCCGCACCCGCCCGTCACCACGATGCGCGCGCCGCGGCGCGGCGCCAAGCGTGCGAAATCGATCACTGGCAGCGTGTTCATGCTCCCCCTCTTTTCCGGACACGCCTTAGGTGCGTCCGCACCGAACGCCCGTCAGGGTCCCGGATGGCCTACACGACCTGCCGACGTCAGGCCAGCGCAGGCCGCGCGATGCTCCTGCGCGAACGCCGCATAGGCCTTGGCGGTGAGCGTCAAGGTCGCGCGCTGTTCGGGCGTCAGATCGCGCATCTTGCGCGCCGGCGTGCCGCCCCAGATCTCGCCGGCGGGCACGCGCTTGCCCGGCGCCACCAGCGCGCCCGCGGCCACCATGGCACCCGATTCGACCACGGCGCCGTCCATGACCGTCGCCTTGTTGCCGACGAAGCTGCCGCTCTCGAGCGTGCAGGCGTGGATGAGGCACATGTGCCCGACCGTGACATCGTCGCCGATGATGGTGCCCGAGGTGCGGCTGTCGATGTGCACGACGCATCCATCCTGGATGTTCGAGCGCGCGCCGATGCGGATCACGTTGTAGTCGCCGCGCAGGATGCAACCGTACCAGATCGAGCTACCCGCCCCGATCACGACGTCGCCGATGACGGTCGCGTTCGGCGCGATGAACGCGTCCGCGGCGATGATCGGCGTCTTGCCGGCGAAAGGAATAATTAAGGGTGCCACCAGCGGCGATTACCACAGTTGGCGCATCGCCGTAAGCAGCCCCTCAAGGGGCGGAACGATTGACCGGGCCTCCGAATTCATTTTTGCCGGCCGGCGGGATCGCTTCCGGCTGAAGCGGACGAGGAGTAGAATTGCCTTGCGTCGGCGGCTCGGGGCAAGGCGCGACCGACGCTCGTATTGGAGGACCGTTCCATGACGCGCAGCATTGCGCCACTGGCGGCCGCGCTCGTCGCGTGGCCCCTCGCCGCTTCGCATGCTCAAGTCTCGCCCGGCGCCCCGCCGACCGATCGGCTCGGGCAAGTGCAGTTCCCGGTGTCCTGCGGCCCGCAGGCCGAATTCAATCGCGCGGTGGCGATGCTGCACTCGTTCTGGTTCCCGCCCGCCAATGCGGCGTTCCGCCAGATCGCTGCCAAGGATCCCTCCTGCGGCATGGCGTGGTGGGGCGTCGCCATGGTGACGCTCGGAAACCCGCTGGCCGGCGCACCCTCGCCGCAAGCGCTCAAGGCCGGCTGGGAGGCGGTGCAGAAGGCGCAGGCGGCCGGCGCCAAGACCGAGCGCGAGCGCGACTACATCGAAGCCATCGCGCAATTCTACCGCGATGCCGACACGATCCCGCATCGCCAGCGCGCGCTCGCCTACGAGAAGGCGATGGAGCGCCTCGCCGCGAAATACCCCGACGACAGCGAGGCCAAGATCTTCTACGCGCTCTCGCTCAACGTGACGCTCGATCCGGCCGACAAGTCCTATAAGAATCAGCTGAAGGCTGCGGGGATCCTGGAGCCGGTGTTCGCCGCGCAGCCCCAGCATCCGGGCATCGCGCACTACATCATCCACAGCTACGACTTTCCGCCGATCGCGCAGAAGGGCCTCGACGCGGCCAGGCGCTACGCCAAGATCGCGCCCGACGCGCCGCATGCGCTGCACATGCCGTCGCACATCTTCACCCGTGTCGGCGCGTGGGAGGATTCGATCGCGTCCAACCGCGCGTCGGCCGCGGTCGCGATGCGCGAATACGCCGCCAAGCCCGGCGGCAATCCGCTCGCCAACGCCTATCACGCCTACGACTACATGGCTTACGGCCACCTGCAGCTCGCGCAGGACAAGGAGGCGAAGGCGATCGCGGAAAAGGTCCTCGAGATCCGCAAGATCGACTTCGCGGGGGCGGGCGCGGCGATCGCAGCGCCTTATGCGCTTGCCGCGATTCCGGTGCGCTATGCGCTGGAGCGCGAGCAGTGGGCGGAAGCGGCGAAGCTCTACCTGCCCGCCGTGGATCTGCCGTGGGCGCAGTTCCCGCAGACGGTCGCGATCGTGACCTTCGGGCGGGGCCTCGGCGCCGCGCGCTCCCAGGACATGGCGACGGCGGAGGCGGCGCTCGCCGAGCTCGGCAAGCTGCGCGAGTCGCTCGCGAGCATGAAGCAGGGCTATTGGGAGAACCAGGTCGCGATCCAGGCCGCCGTGGTCGATGCGTGGATCAAGTTCTCCGCGGGCAAGACCGAAGACGGCATCGCCGCGATGCGCGCCGCCGCCGAGCGCGAGGACAAGACCGAGAAGCACCCGGTTACACCCGGGCCGATCATCCCGGCGCGCGAGCTGCTGGGCGACATGCTGATGCAGGCCGGCAAGCCCAAGGAAGCGCTCGCCGCCTACGAGCATTCGATGCGGGTCGAGCCCAACCGCTTCCGGGGCCTGGCCGGCGCCGCGCGCGCGGCCGAGCTCGCGGGCGAGAAGGAGAAGGCGAAGCAGTACTATCAGCGCCTGCTCCAGCTCGCGGCCAAGGGCGACGGCGATCGGCCCATCTTGAAGACCGCGCGCGACTTCACTGGCGCGAAGTAGCGTACGATCGGAACCAGCGGGCGGCGCTTCGGCGCCGCCCGCGTGCGCGTGCGTGGATCAAGCTTCGACGAGCCAACGTCGTACAGCGCAAACCGCGGATCGACGGTCGCGATGCTCCAGCGGGTCGTCAAAGTTGCCGCGGATTCTGACCTTGCGCTTCGTCGAGGCTCTTGACCGTCACGCGAGTCATGGTCACTTCGCAACGATTGGCAATGCTCGCCCTCACGGGAACAGCGGCTGCTGCTCGAGGCTCGTCGTCTCGGGCAGGCCGACCATGGCGTTCATGTTCTGAATCGCCTGGCCCGAGGCGCCCTTCACGAGATTGTCCTCGACCGCGACGAGGATCGCGCGGCCGGGGATGCGGTCGGCGAACACGCCGATCAGCACGTGGTTCGAACCGCGCACGTGGCGCGTGGCCGGGACGACGCCCTTCGGCACCACCTTGACGAACGGCTCGCCCTCGTAGCGCTTGGCGAGCGTTGTCCGGAGATCGTCG
>SBBV01000170.1 GCA_005240015.1 Candidatus Odyssella thessalonicensis
CGACGAGACGGCGTTCTGGCTCTACAGCTCCGGCTCGACCGGCGATCCCAAGGGCGTCGTGCACACGCACGATCATCTCTATTGGGCGTGCGAGCTCGGCGGCATCGGCGCGCTCGGCATCAAGCGCGACGACGTGATCTCGTGCCCGCCCAAGATGTTCTTCGCGTTCGGGCTCGGCGGGCAGATCTATTTCACCTTGCGCGCCGCCGCGGCGACGCTCGTGAGCGCCTCGCCGATCACGCCGAAGCGCGTCTGGGAGCAGTGGATCGCGCACGAGCCCACGATGGCGATGGCCGTGCCGACCCTGTTCGCCGGCATGCTGCAATATGCCGAGAAGGAGATCGGCCAGGAGAAGGCGCGGAAAGCCTGCCGCCGCATGCGCTTCGTGCTCTCGGCCGGCGAGATCCTGCCGCCGGCGCTCATGCACCGCTGGAAGGACCACACCGGCGTCGAATGCCTCGACGGCGTCGGCACGACGGAGATGACGCATCTCTTCATCATGAATCGCCCCGGGCATCCGGTGGAGAAGAGTTGCGGGCGCATCGTCGAGGGCTATCGCCACGAGATCATCGACGACGAAGGTCGGCCGGTGAAGCGCGGCGAGATCGGCAATCTCCACGTCTACGGGCCGTCGGCGGCGGCGATGTACTGGAACAAGCCCGAGAAGACCAAGCAGGTGATGGGCCGCGGCGGCGTGCTCACCGGCGACAAGGTCTACGAGGACGAGCACGGCAATCTCTTCATGGTCGGCCGCTCCGACGACATGCTGCGCGTCGGTGCCATCTGGGTCTCGCCGGCCGAGGTCGAGGGCGCGCTCGTCACGCATCCCGACGTCGTCGAGGCCGCCGTCGTCGGCGCGCCCGACGACGAGCAGCTCATCAAGCCCAAGGCCTATGTCGTGCTGCGCGATCCCGCGAAGTATCCGGACAAGGCCAGGCTCGAGGCCGAGCTCAAGGAGCACGTGAGGAAGCAGCTCCCCGGCATCAAGGTGCCACGCTGGATCGAGTTCCCGGGCGAGCTGCCGAAGACGGCGACGGGGAAGATCCAGCGCTTCCGCTTGCGCGGGTAGGGTACCGTCATCCGGAGCGAAGCGAAGGATCTCGCTTCAACCGCCACAGTGGTCGGCAGCGGAGGCGAGATCCTTCGCTTCGCTCAGGATGACGCCGGGAACTAGCGCGGCCGCGCCTACGCGCTCCCCCACACCCGCTTCGCCACGTCGACGATGAGCGCGAGCTTCTTCTGCTCGTCCTCCGGCGTGACCGGGTTGCCGGCGACGGTGCTGGCGAAGCCGCATTGCGGCGAGAGGCAGAGGTGCTCCTTCGGGATGTACTTCGCGGCCTCCTCGATGCGCTTGGCGAGCCCCTCGGCGCTCTCGAGCGCCGGCGTCTTGGTGCTGACGAGGCCGAGCACGACGGTCTTGCCCTTCGGCACGTGCTGGAGCGGCTTGAAATCGCCGGCGCGCGGCGTGTCGTATTCGAGCGCGAACGCATCGACGTCGACTTCCTTGAACACGCGCTCGGCGATCGCGTCGTAGCCGCCTTCCGACAGCCACTTGCCCTTGAAATTGCCGCGGCACATGTGCATCGCGGCGGTGACGCCTTTGGGGCGGCCGCGCACTGCGTCGTTCATCACCTTGATGTAGAGCGCCATCAGCGCATCGGCATCCTCGCCGCGCGCCTTCACCTTGGCGCGCACCTCGGGGTCGCCCAGCATGATCAGCGCCACCTCGTCGAGCTGCACGTAGCGGCAGCCGAGCGCCGCCAGGTCGGCAATCTCCCGGCGATAGATCGCGCATAGATCCTCGAAGAACGCCGCGGCGCTGGGATAGGCCGTGTCGGCGATGCCGCGGTCGCCGCGCCAGAAGTGGAAGGTCGAGGGCGACGGCATCGTGATCTTGGGCTCGCCCTTGGCCACCGACTTCAGGAACTTGAACTCCTCGGTCGAGATCGGCGCCACCTTCTTGAGCTTGCCGACGCAAACCGGGCAGATGAAGGTCTGCTCGGTGCCGCGCTCGTCGTGGAACTTGAACAGCGATTCGCCGACCGAAAGCCCGTCGATGGCGTCGATCCAGTGCGACCAGTAGGAGGCGCGGCGGAACTCGCCGTCGGTCACCACCTTCAAGCCGAGCTTCTCCTGGAACGCCACGATCTCGCGCACGGCCGCGTCCTGCGCCTTCCTGAACGCGGCCGCGTCGAGCTTGCCCTCGCCGCGCGCGCGATAGGCCTGGGTCAGCTCCTTGGGGCGCAACAGGCTGCCGATGTGATCGGCGCGAAACGGCGGGTTCATGGGCGGGTCCTCTCGAACAGGTGCGGGGCGCATGCCCCGTGCGGGTAAAAATTCTATAGCTCTATAGAATCCTGGGAGCCGGCGCGCAAGGCGCGCGGCGGTCATGCGAGCGTCGCACAACGCCCACGCCGAGGCAACGCCGCCATTCGCGCGAATCGCTTTTGCGCCGCGCCGCTGCGTTCTATAGGGTTATCGAAACACGCAAGGACGTCGATGCCCTCACTTCCGAAATCGCCCGGCCAGCTCGAACGCACGCTGCGCGCCGGGCATTTCGCCGTCACCGCCGAGACGTCGCCGACCGCGACCACCGATGCCGCCGCGCTGGTCGAGCGCTGCCGTCCGCTGAAGGGCGTCGCCGATGCCGTCAACGTCACCGACGGCGCCACCGCCAAGGCGCATCTCTCGAGCCTCGTGGTCGCCGGCGCGATGGCCAGGGCCGGCATCGAGCCGGTGCTGCAGTTCACGGTGCGCGACCGCAACCGCATCGCGCTGCAAGGCGATCTTCTGGGCGCGGCCGCGCTCGGCATCCCGAACATCCTCGCGCTCACCGGCGACGATCCCAAGC
>SBBV01000333.1 GCA_005240015.1 Candidatus Odyssella thessalonicensis
CGCTCGACGAGGACGATCTGCGCGGCCCGTTGAAGGTTCCCACGCGCCGCGCGCGCCGCGACAGCTTCAACGCGCTGAAGGGAACCTACGTCAGTCCGCTCAACGACTGGCAGCCCTCCGACTATCCGGCGATCACATCGACGACCTACGAGACGCAGGACGGCGGGATCCGCGTCTACAACGAGCTCGACCAGCCCTACACGTCGCGCAGCGGCCAAGCGCAGCGCGCGGCCAAGATCACCTTGGCCCGCAACCGCTTCGAGCGGATCGCGCACTATCCGGCCATGCTGCGCGCCTACGATGCGCGGCCCGGCGATAACATCGCCGTCACCAACACGCGCTGGTCGTGGGCCGCGAAGCCGTTCGAGGTGCTCGAGCGGAAGCCGATCATCGAGAAGGGAGCGCGCGGCCCCTATCTCGGCCTCGACTACATCCTCAACGAAACCGACCAGAGCATTTTCGCCTGGGCTTCGACAGAAGAGCAGGCCGATGCGCCGGTGATCCCGCCGACCCTGCCCGATTGGAGCAAGGTTCCGGCGCCCGGTGCGCCGGCGGTCACGGAATCGACCTTCGAGGGCCGCGAAGGGTCAGACGTCAAGGCGCGCGTCACGCTCAACTGGATCGCCTCGACCTCGGGCGCGCTCGACGGCTACGAGGTGGAATACAAGCTTTCGGCCTCTTCGACCTGGTCGAGCGCTGGCGGCACCGCCGCCGAGATCACGTCGCTCGACCTCGACGACGTGACGCCCGGAACCTACGATTTCCGGGTTCGGGCTCGCACCTCGGTCGGCGCGCGCTCGGCCTGGTCGACCACATTAAACCGCGTCGTGTTCGGCCTCGCCGCCGATCCGGTCGCGATCACAGGCCTGACCGGCCTCCCGCTCGGCGGGCAGTTCGTGCTGCGTTGGACCCTTCACGCCGACGCCGACGTGCGGCGCGGCGGCCACATCGAATTCCGCCATTCGCCTCAGACCAGCGGCGCCACCGCGGCCGAGAGCACCACGATCGGCGACCGCGTCGACGGCCGCTCGACCACCGCCTTCCTCCCGTTCAAGACCGGCACATACTTCGCGCGCGCGGTCGACAAGCTCGGCCACGCGGGCCCGTGGGCCTCGGTCGTTAACATCGGCGACACCCTCTTCGCCTGGTCGACGCTCGGCAGCATACAGGAAGACGCGACCTTCCCCGGCACGCATTCGGGGACCGTCGTTGTCGGCTCGGTGCTGACGCTCGACGGCGCCACGCCGATCGACAGCTGGGGCCTCGTCGACAGCGTGCTCGATTGGGACAGCGAGGGCGGCATCGTCGCGACCGGCACCTACACCTTCTCGGCCGGCATCGACTTGGGCTCGGTGCAGCGCGTGCGGCTGCGCTCGCACATCCGTGCCACGACCGTCAATGTCCGCGACCTGTTCGACACTCGCCTCGCCAACATCGACGATTGGGAGAGTTTCGACGGCACGACCGCGCCGGGTGCCGCTGATGCCTGGGTCGAGGTGCGCTCGACCAATGACAACCCGTCGGGGTCGCCGACCTGGTCTGCCTGGCAGCGCCTCGACGTCGCCGAGTTCAACGCGCGCGCCTTCCAGTTCCGCGCGCAGCTCCGCTCCAACGACAGCGCGTATCGCCCCGAAGTGCGCGAGCTGCGCGCCTACGCCGAAGATCCAACCCTCTAGGAACATCCGATGACCCTTGCAGAGCAGCCGGCAGCGGAGCCCCCTCCGCCGCCCGAACCGCCGCGCCCGAAGCGGATGTGGGTCGCGAAGTTCAACGAGGACGGCGGCCTCGTCGGCTTCGACGAGACGACCGCAGACAAGGTGCCCGCCGGCGCGGTCGCGTTTGCTCACAAGCCCGACAACCTCTGCGACGGCCGCTACCGCTGGAACGACAATCAGAAGCGCTTCGACCCGATCCCGGTCCGGCTGCTCGAGCTCGGCGATACGGCGGCGTTCAACAACATGGTGCTGAGCGTGCTCGCCGGCTTCGTCGAAGAAAACTCGGTCCCGATCGAGGTGAAGGACGCGGTCGATTTCATCCGTGCCACAGGCGCCGACGATACCGAGCAGCTGCAACGGCTCGTCAAGGCCGAGGGGATGCGCCTGCTGAAGCGCTTCAAGGCACAGGCGCGGCACGCGCTCAACGCGCGGCGGAAGCAGGGCTAGCGCGCCATGGCCCAGCATGACGGCGTCATCGACAACGCGGCCGGCGCCACGGTCCGCGCGGACATCAACAACCTTGCGGCGGCGCTGCTGTCGGAGAACAGCGGCACATCGGCGCCGTCCACGACCTACGCGAATCAGCCGTGGACCGATACGGCCAACCACCTGCGCAAGGTTCGCAACGAGGCGAACACCGCCTGGATCATCCGCGGCCGCACCGACGCCGAGGGCCTCGTCACCAAGTCGGCCGGCTTCACGGTGGGGCTGCGCGATTACGGCAAGACGTTCCGCTGCACCGCGGCGCTGACGGTCGCGTTCGACGCGGCGGCCACGCTCACCGACGGCTTCTGGTGCCGGATCATCAACGCCTCCACCGGCTTGGTCACGCTCGATCCAAACGCGAGCGAGCAGATCAATGGCGCGAACACGCTCGACCTGCGCCCCGGCGAGGGCGCCTATGTCGAGACCGACGCGACCCTGTTCCGGGCGATCAGCGCCGGTCCCGGCTTGGTGGCGCGCAAGGTGTTCGGCCTCGCCAGCGTCATCTCGCCCGCGCAGCTCACCGCCAACACCGACAACTGGGCGCCGACCGGCATCGAGGACTGCAACGTCATCCGGCTCTCGACCGACGCGAGCCGCAACATCACCGGCATCACGCAGGGCTGGGACGGCCGCGTCGTCGTGCTCGAGAATGTCGGCGCGCAGGATGCGGTGCTCGTGCACGACGCCACGTCGGCGGCGGCCAACCGCTTCTACTGCCCGACCAGCGCCAACTACACGCTCAAGGCCAACGGCGCTGTTGCGGTGCGCTACGACGGCACGTCGAGCCGCTGGCGCGTCATGGAGGGCGCGGCGGCGGGCAGTGGTGGCAAGCTCGTGCAGCGCACCTACGCGACCTACACGACGGCAACGACGACAAGCGCGACCATCCCGAACGACGATACAATTCCACAGAACACCGAGGGCGCGGAGACCGTCACGGCTCCGATCACGCCGACCAGCACCTCCAATCGCATCCGCGTCTACGCCGTTGCTTCGATCGATGGTGGTGGCGCGAACGGCGCAGGCGCTATGGCTCTGTTTCGCGACGCCGTAGCGGACGCGCTCGCCGTGCAGGGAGTTAATTTTTCTGCGACTGGCGGCGGCGGCATCCCCACTGTCGGAACGCTGCTTTACGAGGAATTGGCCCCGAGCACGTCGCCCATCACCTACAAGCTGCGCGTCGGCGGCATCGCCGGGATCACAACCACAATAGGCATCAATGCTAACAGTGCGGGCACGCGCAAATTCGGCGGCACGCTGGCGCATGTCCTTATCGTCGAAGAGCTGACGCCATGAGCTACGACATCGTGACCGCCCGTTTCGGCAACGCCTCCGGCGATGCGGTCGTGCTGCAGACGAGCGATGCCGGCGAGGTGCATCTCGACCTCACCAAGCCGGCGAGCCATCCCTCCTGCAACAACAAGGCCGCGCGGCTTTCCTACGACGAATGGCGCGCGGCAGGGAACGTGCCGGCGCCCTACATCCCTCCGGGGCCGCGCGACCAATAGTGCCCGCCGTCATCAACCCGAAGGAGGCTGCCATGCCCGCCGCCAAGCGCGCGTGCCTCGCCATGTTTGCCGTCATTGCGATGACGCTCGCACTGCTGCTGGCGATCGCGGCGCTGGCGGCGCCGGCGCGCGCCCATGGCGATGCCGACTGGATCAACAAGGGCGGCTATCGCAACGCTGCCGGCGAGCTGTGCTGCGGCAAGAACGATTGCTTCGAGCTCGCGCCGGCGCGCGTGCTGGTGACGCCGCGCGGCTACGAGCTGCTCGACGAGCCCAGCGGCAACGGTTCGCACATGATCGTGCCGCACGAGGAGCGGCAGGTCAGCGAGGACGGCAAATACTGGTTGTGCAAGGTCGGCTTCCGGCGCCGCTGCTTCTTCGCGCCGCATCAGGGGTTCTGACGTGCACAAGGCCGCCGCCAGTCCGCCCGAATGGGCCGAGGACGAGGCGCGCCGGCTCGTGGCGCGCGCCCACATCCGCGCCAAGCAGGAAGGGCGCACCGAATGGGACGCGATGAAGCGCGAGATCGCCGACTACCTGGCGGCGCAGCGCCGGGAGGCGCGGGCATGAGGCTTTTCCTCGCGCTCGCGCTTTTAGCACTGACCGCGCCGGCCGCCGCGCAGGTGCCCGACCCGGCGCCGGCCGGCTTTTGGGCCGAGTTCTACGCGGCGGCCAAGACCGCAGGCTGGTTCGGCACGCTCGTCATGACGCTGATGTGGTGGCTCGAGCGGCGCGAGCGCAAGGACGAGCAGGGCACGGGCGAGAAGCGCCACGCCGCCGTCATGGAGGCGCTGAACGCGGTCAAGACCTTCATGGAAGTCATCCGCGACCGCTTCCCGAGGCAGCCATGATGTGGTTTGGCAAGAAAGAGCGCGCGCGGCGCACCCGCGAGGTGGAGACCGTCGCGGCCGAGATCACCCGGCTCGCCGACGAGATCGCGGCGGCGCCGCGCACCGTCTGCCCGATCACGCATCAGCTCTGCCTCCTGATCGGCAAGAGCGCCGAAGAGAGCGCGCGCGATCTCGACGATCTCGAGCGCCGGCAACGCGCGGCCGGCATCATCGGGGTGGCCGAGTGATGCGCGAAATCCTGCTCGTCCGGCTCGCCGCGGTGCTGATCGCTGCCGGCGTCGTCGCCGCGTGCGCCATGCTCGAGCAGCAAGCGCCGGCGATCGTCTCCAGTTGCCGCCCGCGCGCGGCGCGCTGCCATAGGTGAGTCGATGCTGCAAGGCTGTGACACCAACCAGCCGCTGACGAAATTCGCGGCCGCCCTGCGCGCCAAGGGCAAGGTCTTTGTCGGCCGATACTTGCGTCGCCGCGCGGACGATCCCTCGTGCCTCACCGCGACCGAGGTGACGGCGCTGTTCGAGCACGGCATCGCCCTGGTGCTGATCTTCCAGCACAAGAGCAATCGCGTCGAAGAGTTCACCCAGGAGAACGCGCGGAAGGACGCCGCGGCGACCCTCGCGCGGCTCGCCGAGCTCGGCGTGCCGAAGCACGTCGCGGTTTATCTCGCCTTCGACACCGACTTCGTGAAGTCCAACGTCCACATTGCGCTGGCCTACGGCGAGATCTGGGCGCGCGCGGTGAAAGAGGCCGGCTACGGCACGGGCTGCTACGGCGACCGCGAGGTGCTCGAACTGCTGACCGAGACCTATCGCGAGGGCTGGGGCGATCTCTTCGACCACCGCTTCGCGACAAACGCGCCCGGCTGGGGCCGCCCGCACGACTACGACATCTTGCAGTCGAGCCTGCCCTACACGATCCTGCCGAGCCTCCAAGTCGACGACTGCGTCGCGCACGGCTACGAGCAGGCCGGCATGTGGCAGGCAGCGGCGTGATGGAGCGTGTTCAACAGCAGCTACGACTGGGACTGCGCTGTGGCCGCGCTCGCGATGGGTGACGGGCTTAACCTACGACGAGGTGTTCGCCGATGTCGCGCATCTCTCCGAGATCCGCGAGCGGGGCGTCTCGGAAAACGTCTGCACCGAGTGGCTTTACCGCCGCGGCTTTCGCCTGGCAGCGCCTCTATCGCGTGAACAAGCTCGACGGCTTGAACGCGGTC
>SBBV01000125.1 GCA_005240015.1 Candidatus Odyssella thessalonicensis
CTCGTGAAGCGACTCGTCGGGCAGCAGCGCCTCGACAAGATGAAGGGCCTGTTCGACCGGGCCGGCGCCTGGGCGATCGTGCTCACGCCGAGCCTCCCCTACAGCATCCCCGAAGCTCTCGTGTTTCTCGCCGGGATCGCCGGGATGCCACTCCGAAAATTCCTGGCGGCCCTCGCCCTCGGCAGCATCCCGACGGCTTTCGCGTTTGCGGCGATCGGCGCCGGCTGGGCCGACGAGCCGGCGCTGGCGCTTATCGTGAGCTTCGTCCTGCCCATTCTCCTGCTGCCCGTTGTCCTCTACCTGCTGCGCCGGCGCCCATCGTGAGCGATGCGCTGATCGAGATCTTGCGCTGGGCGTCCGTGGCGGTCTTTGCTGCGCCGCTCCTGGTGCTCGCCATCGGGCGCGCACGCGGCGCGAGGGTCGCGGCGCACCGCGGCGCCGCGGCGCGCGCGCCGGTGGTCGCGAACTTCGCGGCTTTCTCCGTGTTCTTTCCCGCGCTCGTCCTGTTTCGCGCCGACCCGGAAGGCCTGGCCGCGCTGCTCATGGCGGCGACCGGATGCCTTCTCGCGGCAGGGGGAGCGGTCGTCCTTCTCCGGTCGCGCCGGGAGCTCGGCGCGGCCTGGAGCCTTGTGCCGACGGCAGACGCGGCCACCGGACTCGTTACCACCGGTCCCTATCGCGTCGTCCGCCACCCCATCTATCTCAGTTTTTTCGTGCTGACGGCGGGGGACACGCTCGCCTTCGCGAGCTGGCCGGCCCTCGTGGTCATGCTTGGCGCGATCATGCCGAGCTTCTTCTGGCGCGCCAGCCGGGAAGAGGACGTGCTGCGGCAAACGTTCGGAGAGCGCTACGAGCTCTACCGCCGGCAGACCCGGATGATCATCCCTTATCTGCTGTAACGGATTCGGCTGAGAATGTGGCGGGGGCTAGCCTGTTCAAAGCAATCCCCTAGATTGTCGTCCCCACGAAAGCGCAGGGCTGTCCGGGGAAGTCGCCCGGTACCAACACTTGTCGTCCCCGCGAAAGCGGGGACCCAAGCAGCGGTGCCGCAGGACGTGCGTTCGCGATGCGCGCAGCTCGGCGGAGGGTGGGGCCCCGCTTTCGCGGGGCGACAATTGAGGTGGTTGCCAGGTCCTATGCAGAAAAAGGCAGCGCGCAATTTCGATAGCGAATTCTTCCGCCGCTTCTACCTCGACCCCAAGACCGCCGCGGCGTCGCGCGAGGACTTGGCGGCGCGGGCGCATTACGTCGCCGCCTTCGCCGACTATCTCGAGCTCGACGTGCGCCGCATCCTCGACGCCGGCTGCGGGCTCGGGCTCATGCGCACGACCTTCCGCCGCATGTTTCCGAAGGCGCGCTATGTCGGGCTCGAGACCAGCGACTATCTCTGCCGGAAATTCGGCTGGCGGCGCGGCTCGGTCGTGGATTGGCGGGGTGCCGGGCGCTTCGACATCGTCGTCTGCTACGACGTTCTGCAATATCTCGGCGACCGCGAGGCCGAGCGCGCGCTCGCGAACCTCGCGCGCCTCTGCCGCGGCCTCCTTCATTTCAGCGCGCTCACGCGCGAGGACTGGCTTTATCACTGCGACAAGACGCGCACCGATCCCGACGTGAACCTCCGGCCCGCCGCCTGGTATCGCCGCCGCCTGCGCCGCGGCTTTCACGAAGCCGGCGCCGGCCTCTGGGTCCGCCGCGGCACGCCGGTGACGTTGTGGTCGCTGGAATTCGTGCCGTAGTGCGCTCGTAGGCGGGTTTCGAACCAGCGACGCCAAGGGCGGGGCTGATAACCGCCCTACGAGGGCGCGTTTCCGACCGCCGCCGCTAGTCACCTTCCGGAAACGTCTCGCCGGACGCGCACCGGAAGCGTAATTCTCTGCATCTCACATCCAGGGGAGAAGCACGATGGCGACCAAGATCCTCGGCGTCTGCGGCAGCTTGCGCAAGCAGTCGTTCAACATGATGGCACTCAAGGCCGCGCAGCAACTCGTTCCCGCCGACACGACCCTCGACATCTACGAGATCGTCGGCCTGCCGCTGTTCAATCAAGACGAGGAGAAGAACCCGACGCCGAAGGTCACCGACTTCAAGGCCAAGATTCGCGCCGCGGACGCGATCCTGTTCGCGACGCCCGAATACAATTATTCGATCCCCGGCGTGCTGAAGAACGCCATCGACGTGGCCTCGCGCCCCTACGGCGACAGCGCGTGGAAGGACAAGCCGGTGGCGATGATCGGCGCCTCGGTCGGCGTGCTCGGCACCGCGCGCGCGCAATACCACCTGCGCCAGAGCTTCGTGTTCCTCAACATGTATCCGATCAACAATCCCGAAGTGTTCATCCGCGAATGCGCGAACAAGTTCGACGCCGCGGGCAATCTCACCGACGAGACCGCGAAGGGCATCATCAAGACGATGCTGCAGAACCTCGTCACGCACACGCGGAAGCTCAAGGCGGCGTGAGGCGCAACGCGCATTGCGCGCTCGCGGGGCTCAATCCGAGGTCGCGTCTCTGTCGGGCTCCGCCGTGGCGGCGTCGCGTGCGGCCCGGGGCCCGGTTGCGCAAAGCGCGGCGATATCGGTGCGCTTGAGGCCGATATCCCTCAGCACGTGATCGTCGAGCTGGCCGAGGCGCTCGGGCCCGGCACGTTTGCGCCGGCGCGCCTTCGCCACGGCCCGGATGAGGCCCGCAACGAGACGGCCGAGAAAGCCGCGCGCAGCGGCTCTCTCTCGGCAAGCGCAGCCGGGGAACGGCGGA
Organism: Candidatus Odyssella thessalonicensis; assembly: GCA_005240015.1. GTDB lineage: Bacteria > Pseudomonadota > Alphaproteobacteria > Bin65 > Bin65 > SBBV01. The sequence continues at coordinate 2,753 of SBBV01000125.1, forward strand.
GGCTCGGTCGGCGAATTCCGGCGCGGGCGCATGGCATCCTCACTCGTGTTCGGCATTCACGAAGCTCCGGCCGGCCGGATCGCGTGCCGGGCCGGGAGCGGCACCAACGAAAAAAGCTGACGGCGGCGTAGCGCGCGGCGCATGTTCATCCGCCGTGCGCTTGTGCCGCGTTGGGCGCATCGAGGGTCCAGATGGAGACCGGGCTGCAGCGGCCACGCAGCTCGGTGGGCCCCAGCTGTTTCAAGCCGGCGAGGAGCCGGCGATCGGTCCTGGGACCGCCCCTGACCGCCGCCACGACCTCGTCGCTGACCACGAGCGGGGAGCCGATCGCGCGCGTCATCGATTCGAGGCGCTTCGCCACATTCACCGGGTCGCCGAACACCGCGCGCTGCACGTGGCCGCGAATGCCGATGAGCCCCATGACGACCGCGCCATAGTGAATGCCGATGCCGACCGGAATCGGCGGTTTCCCTTGCGCCTTGCGCTCGGTGCCCCAGGCGGCCAGTGCGCTGAGCATGTCGAGCGCGCAGTGCAGCGCATCGGCAGGGCCGCGCAGCTCCGCGCCGGCGCCGCCGAACGTCGCCACGAGCCCGTCGCCCGTGTAGTTGACGATGCGGCCGCCGTGCGCGCGCACCAATGCCGCCATGAGCGCGTGGAACCGCTGCAGGACACGCAGGATCTTGTGCGGACGCAGGGTTTCCGAGAACCGCGACGAACCCACGATGTCGACAAAAAGAATCGCGACTTCCTCTTCCGGCCGCCGAGCGCGCGGTCGCAGGCGCGAGAGATTCGCCAGCGCCTTTGAAACGCCGCGCAGACACTGGCGCGATCCTTGGTCGATTGCGTTCGTCAGCTCGGTGAAGCCCGGACTGGGGTGGCGCGCGGACATCATGGGTGCATTCCTTTCCCTTGCACGGCCGCTCGAAGGCGGCGTGATTGCGAACTGTGCGCGGCAAGGATGCGCTCCGGGCCGTGAGGCGAGCGTGATCGCCGTGCGAGCCGCCGCGCGATCACGTTTGCTGCGCCGGTGCTCGTTCATGGTTCGCGCAAGCGGCCCGGTTTTCCCCAGGTTTTCCGGACCTTAATGCCCGGCTCGGCCCCGTATGGGGGCGGCGCGCGGCCCGCATGCCCACGTTTTTCGGAGGGCGCGCTCCGCCACGCTTTCATGCCCGATTCACGATGGAATCACGCTCGCAATCCCAGTGTGCGCGCCCGGGAACGTCACAATCAGCGAGAGAAGCCCCATGACGCAATCACACAGTCCGCCGATGCCGTTGGTCGTCGGTACCGAGGGCAGCAAGCTGAAGGAATTGGGTTTCAACACCGACAGGATTGCCGCCGCGATCAAGGAATCGCCTTTTCTGCGCAACATCTTCGCGGAGAAGCAGGCGCCGGCGGCAGACCGCTTCGGCGGAGACCTTGCCAACGAGGGGGTTTCGCGAGCGACGGCCGAGCGGCTCGAGCGCCTTGCCGTCCACATGAAGTATCCGTGGCCGGACATCTTCGGCGACCCGGACGCGAACGATGACAACGATGCCATTCCCGCCGGATACACCTATCTCGCGCAGCTTGCTGCGCACGACATCGTGCAGAATGTGGGGCCGCTGCCCAGCCTCGAGGAACCAAGCGGCCACCTGGCGCGGAACTACCGCGCCGCGCCGCTGGTGCTCGACACGCTGTATGGCGGCGGGCCGGCCGCTGGATGCCTACCCTTCGGCCTGGAGGGCATGGCTCCGGACCAGCGCTGGTCCTTGCGGCTGGGACATGTGGCCGCCGAGGAAAATGTCGGCCCGATCTTGGACGCTCAGCCGCCGCGCGATATCGGGCGCGCGCGTTGCCCGCATCTCAGCGATGCAGCGCGATTGCCGAAAAAAGGGGTTCCCGACGCCCTCCTCGCGGATCCCCGCAACGACGATCATCTGATCCTCTCGCAGCTGACGGCGCTGTTTCACGAGTTCCACAACATCGTCAACGGCGCGCTTCAGGCGATGCGGCGCGGCGGCGGAGAGCCGCTCAGCGACTTCGCCAACTACCGCGCCTTCCTCGAAGCGCGCAAGGTCGTCGCCCTCGTTTATCGGCGCATCATCCGTGACGACTTGCTACGCCGGCTGCTGCGACCCTCCGTGTACGAGGCCTACGAGCGCGCGCGCTATCCCGACGATTTCCTCGACAAGGGCGTCGGCAGCTACGTTCCGGTCGAATTCTCCCATGCCGCCTATCGGTTCGGACATGTCATGGTGCGCTTCTCCTATGAGCTCAACGCGACCTTCGTGCCCGGCGGGGAGGAGAAGGCACCGATCATCACGATCCTCGATCGCTCGTCCGCGCGGCGTCCGAATCTCGTGCCCGTCGCCGCGAAATGGCTGGTCGATTGGACGCGGTTCTTCGACGACTTCGGCGTAAAGCCGAACTTTAGCCGCCGCATAAGGCCCTACATCGGACAAGGCGCGTTGGCCGGCGA
>SBBV01000136.1 GCA_005240015.1 Candidatus Odyssella thessalonicensis
CGCTGGCCGAAGAAGGCCTGCGGCTCCGACGGCGGGCGATAGTTGCGCGCCTGCTCGGCGGCGCGCACGCAGGCGGAGATCCGGCCATGCAGCGCGCTCCAGGTCGGGCTCGCGCCCCAGCTCTGCAGGAAGCAGCGGTCGTAAACGCTGAGATGCTCCTTGAACGAGCAGCCGAACGAACTGCGGTCGGCGCGCGCGGCGGTGAGGATGACGCGGTTCTCGGTGGTGAGCGCCGGCCGCAGGAACGTGCCCGAATGGCAGGCCGAGACGACGAGCACGGTGGGCCGCGTGCCGCAGACCCGGTCGAGCAGGCGCGCCAGATCCTCGGGCGGCAGTAGCGAGCGGTGGCGGGCCATGTAGAGCCCGCCCTGGTCGCCGTGCGAGGTGAAGTAGAAGAGGCAGGCGTCGCCCGGCGCCATGCGGCGGCCGAGCGCCACGCGGCTGATGTCCTGCCAGGTCGCGTCGTGCTTGTCGCCGCTGTGGCGCGGGCGCGCGGTGAAGCGCTCGGCCACGATGCCGTAGCGGCTCTTGAACAGCGCCGCGAGCCGGTCGACGGCGTTGTCGAACACCGGCTCGGCGCGGTCGGCGGCGATCAGGAACACGTGCCAGTTGCGGGGCGCGGCGGGTTCGGCGCCGGCCGAGGTGGTGATGGCGGTGAGGAGGAACGCTAAGGGCAGCAGCTTTCGCATGTTCGCCATGAGACGCATCGATTCAGGCAGCACTGCGGCACTTGCCTACACAATAAGTTGTCGTCCCCGCGAAAGCGGGGACCCACGCCTCCGCTCCATTCAAGACTAAGCACGTCTGTCTGAAGCGCTGCATGGGTTCCCGCTTTCGCGGGAACGACAGGTTGGTGAAGCTCTTTCTGGATACTAATCCAGCTTCGCGAGCTCTCTTCGCATCAGCTTGCCCGTGCTCGTCATCGGCAGCGAGGGCACGAAGCTCACCGCGCGCGGCACCTTGTACGCCGCGAGTTCCTTTCGGCAGAATTCGATGAGATCCTTCTCGGTCGCCTTGGCGCCGGGCTTCAGCACGACATAGGCCTTGGCGAGCTCGCCTTTGAGCTTGTCGGGCACGCGGCCCACCGCCGACATCGCCACCGCCGGATGCGCGGCGAGCACGCGCTCGATCTCGGCCGGGAACACCTTGAAGCCGGCGCTGTTGATCATGTCCTTCTTGCGGTCGACGATCCACACATAGCCCTGCTCGTCCATCTTCGCGAGATCGCCGGTGTGCAGCCAGCCGTCGGGCTCGATCGTCTCCTTGGTCGCTTTCTCGTTGCCGAAATAGCCCTGCATCACGATCGGGCCCTTGACCATGAGCTCGCCCACTTCGCCCGGCGGCATCGTCTTCTTCGCGTCCTCCGCGTCGGCGATCTTGACCGAAACGTAGGGGAGCGCGACGCCGATCGAGCCGAGGCGATTCTCGGCGTACCATGCGTGGGTCGTGCCGAGGCCGGCGAGCTCGGTCATTCCCCAGAGGTCGAGCAGCGGGCAGCCGAAGCGCTTCTCCACCTCTTGCCCCTTGGCGATCGGCATGGTCTGGCCGCCGACCGTGCAGCGCGTGAGCGAGCCCAGCTCGTATTTGCCGAGATCGGGATGCGCCAGCAGCATCATGTAGGCGGTGGGCACGCCCTCGAACATCGTGGCGCGATGCTCCTGGATCGCCTCCAGCACCGCCGTCTCCTCGAAGCGGCGGATCAGCGCCATCGTGCCGCCATAGAAGAAGCAGCCGTTCATGACGACGTTGCCGTAGACATGCGCGCAGGGGAGCGCAGTCACGACCGTGTCGTTCTCGGTGCGCCGGTGCATGACGGCGGTGAGCGCCGTGTTCATCAGCACGTTGCGGTGCGAGAGCATGGCGCCCTTGGGATGGCCGGTGGTGCCCGAGGTGTAGCAGATGGTCGAGAGCGCGTCGGTCTCGATGGCGGGCGACTTGAACGTGTCCTTCCCTTTGCCGGTCATGTCCTCGAAGGCCTTGGCGCCGGCCGGCACCTCGGCGCCGAACAGGATCACGTGCTCGAGCGGCGTATCCTTCTTGATGTCGAGCAGCGCCGCGCCCTTGTCGGCCGAGGCGATGATCGCGCGCGCGCCGCAGTCCTTGGTCACGTAGGCGACCTCGGGCGGCGTCAGCATCACGTTCAGCGGATTGGCGACGGCGCCGGTCTTCAGGATCCCGTAATAGGAGACGATCCACTCCCAGCAATTGCCCGAGTAGAGCGTCACGCGGTCGCCGGGCTTGATGCCAAGCGCCTTCAGCGCATTGGCGAGCCGGCAGGCGAGCGCGTCGATCTCGCCGAAGCTGAACCAGCGCCCCTCGAACACGACCGCCGGCTTGCTGCCGAAGCGTTCGGCCGCGACGCTCGTCACTTGCGCGAGATTCTTGAGCATCCGGAATCCTCCCCGCCGCCGCGTGCGTCGCCGCAGCGCGGCCGGCTTGCCGGATAACTCTAGCATGGGAGAAAAGCGGCACAACGCCATGTTCTGACGACAGGAATGGGCAGAGACCATGCTGATTGACGCCGCCCCTTCCCGCGCCTTAGGCTCGCGCGCGAAAGATGCGATGTGACGCCGTCCGGCGAAGCCGGTGCTTCGCAGCGTGGCGGCTTTGGGAGGAGCCAAGATGAAGAAATCCGCGTTGTTACTGGGCGTTGCTGCGCTCGCGCTGGCCGGCTTCGCCACTGCACCCGTTTCGGCGCAGGAGAAGACGATCAAGATCGCCGGCTTCGGTGCCAAGACCGGGCCGGTGCGTTCGTTCGGCGTCAATTCCGAAGCCGCGATGCGCGCGGCTGGCGTGGCGGTGCCGACAAGCGATGTTGTGGAATCGGTCGCAGACGCGCTCGCGCTGGCGACGCGCATCGCCGGGCCGGTCACGC
>SBBV01000621.1 GCA_005240015.1 Candidatus Odyssella thessalonicensis
CGTCGAGCGCGGACTCGATCCGCGCGATTTCGTCCTGCATGCGTTCGGCGGCACGGCCGGCCTGCTGTGCGGCGTTTTCGGCCAGGAGTTGAGCGTACGCCGTGTCGTTGTGCCCTATACCGCATCGGTGAACTGCGCCTTCGGCCTGGTCGCGGCCGACATCGTGCACGAGTACTCAATCACCAAGACGATCGCAGCGCCGGCGCCGGCGGCGGAGATCAACGGGCTCTACGCACCGATGATCGAACGGGCCAAGGCGAGCCTCGCGAGCGAGGGCTTCAGTGCTGACCGCATCGAGATGGGCTGGGCCGTCGATTTCCGCTATTCGCGGCAGGTGCACGAGGTGACGACCCCGGTGCGCGCCAAAACGCCACTCGACGATGCGGGGGTCAGGCGCCTGATGGACGATTTCGAGCAGCTCTACGAGCGGAAATACGGCCGCGGCTCGGCGTATCGCGAGGCGGGCATGGAGATGACGTCGTTCCGGCTCACCGCGCGCGGGCTCATGGCCCGGCCGAGCATCGAAAAAGCGCGTCTCCGCGGCCACTCAGCCGATGCGGCACGGATGGGCCGGCGCAAGGTCTTCGTCGATGCCGCCAACGGCATAGCGGAGGCCGAGATTTACGATTTCAACAAGCTCGAGCCCGGCAACGTCGTGAAAGGCCCGGCCGTCATCCACACGCCGATCACGACCATCGTCGTGCAGGCCAAGCAGACCGGCCGGATGGACGCTTACCGCAATCTCGTGATTGAATTCTGAGAGATGCGAGGTGGCACATGGACCCGATCACCTTTTCCATCATCCGTCACCGCCTGTTCCGCGTCATCGACGAGGCGGTGATCACGCTAAAGCACGTCTCCGGCAGCGCGATCACCAACGAGGGCCACGACCTGATGGTGTCGCTCTACCGCGCCGACGGCTCGCTGCTGATGGGCGGCGTAGGCTTTCTCCATCACCTCACCAGCGCGGCCGAGGCCTGCAAAGCGATCATCCGCCGCTTCAAGGGACAGATTAATGAGGGTGACGTTTATCTGTTGAATGATCCCTACACGGCCGCGCTCCATACCTCCGACATCTATCTTGTGGCGCCGATCCATCACGAGGGGAAGCTTGTCGCGTGGAGCGCGTGCTTTGTCCACGTCTACGACATCGGCGCGATGAACCCCGGCGGCTTCAGCCCCGAATCGCAAGACATATTCACCGAGGGCATCAGCTCCCCAGGCTTGAAGCTCGTCGACCGCGGCGAGCTGCGCCAGGACGTTCTCGATACGCTGCTCAACATGGTGCGTTCACCCGAGATGGTGACGCTGGACATCCGCTCGATGATCGCGTGCAACAACGTAGCCAAGGACCGGATGCTGGCGCTGATCCGGAAGTACGGCTACGCGACCGTAGACGAAGCTTGTGCCGTGCTGATCGAGCAATCGGAGAAGTTGCTGCGCTCGCGCCTCGCCGAACTGCCCGACGGGCAGTGGCAGTCGCGCCAGTACATGGATGTGAAGGGGGAGACCGCCAAAGTCTGCCTCACGATGACCAAGAAGGGCGATCGGCTGATCTTCGATTTCTCCGGGTCGAGTCCGCAATCGAAGTACGCGCTCAACTGCACGAAATGGGCCTCGCTCGGTGGCTTGTTCGCGCCGCTGTTCCCGCTGCTGTGCTACGACATCACTTGGAACGAGGGTGTGATCCGGCCGATCACGATGATCGCGCCCGAAGGGTCGATCGTGAACTGCACGCGGCCCGCGCCGGTCTCGGTCGCAACGGTCGGCGCGATCCAGTCGGTCAACAACGCCGCCTGTGCCACCATTGGCAAGATGCTGGCGGCGAGCGAGAAGTATCGCACGGAAGCGACCGCAGTCTGGCATGCGAACCATTTCGCGATCTTCATGTTCGGCACGAACCAGCGCGGCGGTCTCTCGATCGGCATCTTGACCGAAACCTTTGCCGGCGCTGGCGGCGCGCGCACCTTCGCGGATGGCGTCGATGTGGGCGGCGAGATTCCGAACCCGATCTCGCGCATGGCCAACGTCGAGACCATGGAGAGCACATTCCCCCTGCGATACCTGTTCCGTCGGCGGCTTCCCGATTCGGGCGGTCCGGGTCAGTTTCGCGGCGGCCTCGGGATGGAGATCGCGCTGACCCCGCATGACGCGCCTGATGGCGGCCTTCATTATGTCGTTTCGGGCAAGGGCGCCAAGTATTCGATGAGTGAGGGCCTGGGCGGCGGCTATCCGGGGGCGCCCAACCGCTATGTGTGGGTGCACAACAACGAGGTCGCCGATCAGCGCAATATCGACCCATCTTTCGCGCTCTCGCTCGAGGAGATGCCGGGCCGGACCGAGGACATCTCGTGGGGCGTGTTCCCGCTGATGGGCAAAGACGCCTTATACGTCGCTTGGAACGGCGGCGGCGGCTTCGGCGATCCGCTCGAGCGCGATCCCGAGCAGGTACGCATCGACGTGGACGGCCGCTTCGTGACGCGCGAGGCGGCGCGCAAGGTTTACGGCGTCGTCACCGATGCCAAGGGCATCGTCGACCTCGCGGCGACGAAGGCGCTGCGGCAGGAAATGCGCTTCGCGCGCATGGAGCGGAGGGCAGCCGAATGAACCGGCCCATCGCCGCGAATCTCGAGATCCGGACGACCAAGGACGGCGACCGCATCGCCTGTCGCGCCTGCGGCCACCCGTTGGCCCCGGCGGGGGATGCGTGGAAGCGCCACGCCGTGCTGCGCGAGCTGTCGATGAACGGCGCCGGCGGCAAGGCCTATACCGGCGCGCAGGAGGCGCTGCTGCGCCAATTCGCGTGCCCAGGCTGCGGCGTCCTCCTGGACAGCGAGATGGCGCTGCCGGGCGAGCCGTTCCTCGACGACATCGTGCGCGCATGAGACTCAGATCGCATCAGAGACGCGCCGTCGCGGGTGAGCGCAAGACTGGGCCCGCGGCCAGGTCCATTGGCGAGCGGCTGCGGAAGATTAGGTTGGACCGTCAACTCACGGTCAACAGCCTCGCCAAGCTGGCGCGCGTTCCGGCAAGCACGATCAGCAAGATCGAGAACGGCCTCTTGAAGCCGAGCCTCGTGCACGCCATCAATCTCGCTTCGGCGCTGAAAGAGAATCTCGGCTTCCTTGTCGAGCGCTACCGCGCCGAGCCGCGACGCACCTCCATTGTATACGCCAAGCAGCGCGATCGGCTCGAATTTCCCGATATGGGCTTGACGCTGCACGACTTGAGCGGGCATTTCGACGCCGGCGTGCTCGAGGCCCGCTACGGCATCCTGAAACCGCGCGCCCACTCCGGCCGTGCGCCGATGACGCATCCCGGCGACGAGATCTGCTGCGTCGTCAAGGGTGCCATCGTCTTCCATGTCGGCGATGAGCGCTGGCTGCTCAAGACCGGCGACACGATCCACTTCAAGAGCGACCGCCCGCACCGCTGGGAGAACGCCGCGCGCGGCCGGACCGAGGTGATCTGGGTGTTTTCCGACGGGCTTTCGTTCTAGGGTCTCGGGCGCGCCATGCACAATGTCGAGATCCGACAGGAAATCGTCGACCGCGTGCTGGCGCGGCGACGACGCTATCATCTCTTCGACTGGCTCGACCCCAGCAAGACCGCGCTGCTCGTCATCGACATGCAGAGCGCCTTCGTCGAGCCGGGCTCGCCGGCCGAGGTACCCGCGGCGCGCGGTATCATCGCCAACATCAACCGCCTTGCCACCGAACTGCGCCGTCTCGGCTCCACCGTGATCTGGGTGACCCACGCCAACATCCACACGCGCACCGGCAGCGACTGGGACATGTTCTTCAGCAACTTCGTCGCCGACGAGATACGCCAGCGCACGATTGAGAGCCTGTCGCCGACCGCCCCCGGCCAGAAGGTATGGCGCGAGATGCGCGTTGACGCGACCGACGTGCAGGTGATGAAGAACCGCTATAGCGCGCTGATACCCGGCTCGTCCAATTTGGAGCGCATTCTGCGCGGCCTCGGCATCGAGAACCTGCTCGTGGCAGGGACGAAGACCAACGTCTGCTGCGAGGCGACGGGGCGCGACGCGATGATGATGGATTTCCGCGTCGTGATGGTTTCCGATTGCCTCGCGGCGCTCTCCGACGACGAGCACCGCGCCTCGCTCGAAACCTTCATTCAGCAGTTCGGCGACGTGATGACCGCCGGCGAAGTGGTGGCCGTCCTGAGCAAGATGCCTAATCGTTAGCGTCCGGCGCGCCCCAGCGCCGGCTTTCCAGGAGGAGGCTCGAACCATGAAGCGGATACTCTCAACGGCCGCAGCGGCATTCGCCGTTGCCTCCATCGCCCTTGTGGCGCACGCACAAGAGCAGCTCAAGGTGGCGCTCGTGTTGCCCGGGCCGATCACCGATGGCACCTTCAACACCGCGGCCTATCAAGGCCTGAAGGCGGCCGAAGCAAAGTACAAACTCAAGATCGCGTTCCAGGAGAACACGACCTTCGCTCAGAGCGAATCGGCGATGCTGCAGTTCGCGCGAGAGGGCTACGACGTGGTCATCGGGCACGGATTTCAGTTCGCGGATCCGGCCAAGAAGATTCACAAGCGCTTTCCGAAGACTTGGTTCATCGTCAACACAGCCAAGGTCGCTGAAGCGCCCAATCTCGCCTCGTTCGACAATCGCTGGGGCGACGGTGGCTATGTGGCCGGCTACGTCGCGGCGATGGTGAGCAAGACCGGCACGATCGGCCATATCGGCGGCCTGCCGGTTCCGGTCATCCAGGAATACAACGAGGGCTTTGATCGCGGCGCCAAGCGCTTCAAGCCCGACATCAAGGTGCTGTCGGCCTATGTCGGCTCGTTCGCCGACATCGCCAAGGGCAAGGAGATCACGCTGTCGATGATCGAGCGCGGCGCTGACGTCGTCACCGCCACGGGCAACGAAAGCGTGGTCGGCACGATCCAGGCGGCGAAGGAGAAGGGCGTGATGGCCATCGGTACGGCGTTCGATTCGGCGCAATTCGCGCCCGACACGATCGTCACCACGGCCGTCGTGCGCTTCGATCTCAACATCGACATGGCGATTGGCCTCATCACCAGCAAGAAGATCGAGCCCAAGAACTATCTCCTCGGGTTCCAAGAAAACGGGGTCGCGCTCGCGCCGTTCCGCAACTTCGACGGCAAAATCTCGGCCGAGAACAAGGCCAAGGTCACGCAGCTGATCGAGGACATCAAGGCCGGCAAGGTGGCTGACCTGCCCAAGATCCGCTGAGCCACCGCGGAGCGCCGCGCTCGAATGGAGCCGCTGCTCGCGCTGCGGGCCATCGGCAAGCGCTTCGGCGAGCTCGTCGCGCTCGCCGGCGTCGACCTGACCGTCGACGCCGGCGAAGTGCTGGGCGTGCTGGGCGAGAACGGCGCCGGCAAGACGACGCTTATGAACATCGCTGCAGGCCTGTTGCAGCCTGACGAGGGCGAGATTCGAGTGGCCGGCGAGACGCGCCGCTTCGCCGGCCCACGCGATGCCTTCGCCGCCGGCATCGGCATGGTCCACCAGCATGATCTCCTCGTGCCGAACCTCTCGGTAGCCGAGAACGTCATGCTCGGCGACCCCAGGCTCGGCGGGCTGCGCCCCGGGCTTCGCCGCCACGCTCAGGCCATACGTGCTCTGGGCGAGCGCATCGGGCTCGCCGTCGATCCCGCCACCCGCGCCGAGCATCTAGACATGGGCGGGCGCCAGCGCGTCGGCATCGTGAAGGCGCTCTATCGCGGCGCGCGCATTCTCATCCTCGACGAGCCCACTTCGGTCCTGTCCGAGCGCGAGCGCGCACAGCTTTACGGCGTAATCCGCGCGCTGAAACGCGACGGCGTGGCCATCATCCTCATCAGTCACAAACTCGACGATATCTACGAAGTGTGCGACCGCGCCCTGGTGCTGCGCGGCGGGCGGGTCGCTGACAGCGCTGCGCTCGCCACGCGCAGCCGCGGCCAGCTCGTGCGCAGCATGATCGGCGAGGACCTTCCGCGCGGTCCGGACAAGTCGGGCGCACCCGGCACTACCGTGCTGGCCGTTCGCGACCTCGCCTTGCGCAAGGACAACGGCGCCCTCGCCTTTTCCGGCGCCTCATTCGAGCTGCGCGCGGGCGAAATCCTCGCCCTCGCCGGTGTCGAGGGCAACGGCCAGGAGGAGTTGGCCGAAGCCCTGGCCGGTCTCCGGGCCGTGGAGCACGGCACGATTTCGCTTGGCGGCCGGCCGCTCGATCACCACGCCACGGCCCTCAAGCGGCGCAAAATCGGCATCCGCCACGTCCCCCACGATCGCCTCGGCCGCGGCATTCTCGCCAGCCGCTCGCGCGCCGACAATTTTCTCCTGACGCAGTGGTTTGACCGGGCGTTTCGGCGCCGTGGCTGGGTGCGCCGCGCCCATGCCGCCGCGGAAGTCGCCGCCCTGTCGCACGAGTTCGAGGTGCGCGGCAGCGCCGGCCCCGTGCGCAGCCTGTCCGGGGGCAATCAGCAGAAGCTCGTGCTCGGTCGCGAGCTCTGGGGCGACGCGCGCGCATTGATCGCCGCGCACCCCACGCGCGGGCTCGATGTGCGTACCGTCGCAGCACTGCAGGACCGGCTCGTCCGCCGGCGCAACCTGGGCATGGCGATCCTCCTGATCTCCTCCGACCTCGCGGAGATCTGGCAGATCGCCGATCGCGTGATGGTGCTGTCGCACGGGCGGCTCTGGGGACCGGTCTCGCTCGACGAGACCTCGTCCCATCAGGTCGGTACATGGATTTCGGGCGGCTGAATCTGCGCCGCGGTGTCGAACGCGGCTCGACCGCGACAATCGCGGTCTCGTGCGCGCTGGCGCTCTGCGCCGCGTTTCTCGCCTTGGCCGGTCACGACCCACTCCGCGCCGCGGGCGTGCTGCTCGAGAACGCCATCTTCAGGCGCGACGGTATCTACGAATCGCTGACGCGCGCCGGACCGCTCGCCATCGCTGGGCTCGGCATCGTCGTGGCGTTTCGCGCCAACGCCTACAACATCGGCGCCGACGGCCAGCTCACAATCGGCGCCCTTGCGGGCGTCGCGGCGCTCCAGCTCGCTGGCAATCTCGGCCTCGCGAGCGGGCCGTGGCTGCTGCTGATGAGCGCCCTGGGCGGCGCGCTTTTCGGTGCCTTCGCCGGCTGGCTGCGCGCCCGCTTCGACGCCAACGAGATCATCGTCACCATCATGCTGAACTACATCGCGCAGCAATTCCTCGCCTGGGCACTGCGCGGACCGGTGCAGGAAGCGCCGCGCATCTTCCCGCGCTCGGACAACATCGTCGAAAC
>SBBV01000594.1 GCA_005240015.1 Candidatus Odyssella thessalonicensis
CCCTTAATAGAGGCTAAACACGTTGCCGCAGCGATGAAGTCTCTGACCGGCGATGACCACATCGGCCGGCACCGGGAGGTCGCTTCGCACGCGGCGCCGTTCCTGCCGGGCGATATTAATCGCTCGTAAACAGTTCGCGGTTTATGGAACGCCCACGGGGGAGGACTCTACCATGGGCAGGCGAACCGTCAGGCTCTCACGCCATCTGGTTGCACTGATTCTCGCCGCCATACTTCCCCTGGTTCTTGGGCTTGCGGTGGCTATTGTGCTTGCCGTCCGCCACGAACGGCACCAGATCGAAGACACATTGATGTCGCTCGTCCGCGCCATGGCGGTCGCCTTCGACGGCGAGGCCCAAGATTCCATCGGCGCGCTGCGATCGATTTCCCATTCGACGTCGCTGCGCGCGGGGCGCCTCACCGAGTTCTACGAAGAGGCCCATCGGCACCTCAGAGCGCGCCCGCAGTGGCACAGCATCATGCTCACCGATGGGACGGGCAAACCGCTGTTGCACACGAGCGTGCCGTTTGGAGCGGACTTCCCGCCGCTTCCCGGCGACGCGCACGCACGATCGGTGCTCGCCACCGGGCACGCATCGATTTCGCCGACACTTACAATTGGCCGCATCACCGGCGAGCGCATTATCCCCATTGCCGTACCCGTCCACGTCGATGGATCGCTCGCCTACGTTCTCGTGGCCGGATACAAGCTACCGGCCCTTAGCCAGGTTTTCGCAAACATCCGCCTCTCGCAGCGTTGGACAGCGGCGGTGTTCGACCGCAACGGAACCCTGATCGCCCGCTCGCGCGCGGCAGAACAATTCGTGGGCCGCAAGGCAACGGAGGGTCTGCTCAAGCTCGCAACGGGCACTGGCGAAGCAAGAATCTGGGAGCCGACCAAGGACGGCATACAGACGTTCGCGGTGGTCACGCGGGTGCCTCGCGCGCCCTGGTCAGTCATCATCGGCATTCCCGAGGAAGAATATTGGGCGCCAGTGAAACGGACCGCGTTTCTTGTCGGAGGCATCGGCAGCGCGATCATCCTGCTGGGCGCTATCTGTGCCGGCGCTCTCGGGCGGCGCATCGCGGGCTCGATTCGCGCCGCCTCGGCGGCCGCCTCCGCGCTCAAAGACGAGCGGCCCGTCTCGATCAGCGCAAAGACCAGAATTGCCGAAGTGCGCGAGCTCTATGATGCTCTCGGCGCGGCGAGCGTGAAGATTCGCGCGAGGTCCGACGAACGCGATCGAGCCATTGAGAATTTGCGTCGCCTGGCAGAAACCAACACGCGCCTGACCGCTGCGATTGGCGCAATGAGCACCGGCGTGATCATGACGGATGCCCAAGCGCCTGACTATTCGATCGTCTTCGCGAATGATGGTCTGCTGCGCCTCACCGGGTATGAAAGAAGCGAGGTACTCGACCAACGGGCCAAAATGCTCTGCGGGCCAGAGACGGACATGGACGAGTTCAAGAGGCTCTGGCAGCGGGTGAGTGCGGGCCACTCCGGCAGCGCAATTGCGCGCTTGTACCGCAAAGACGGCTCTGCGTTTTGGGGCGACGTCCACGTCAGCCCGGGCCGAGACGAGGCGGGCCAGATTGCCTTTTACGTCGCCATCCTCAATGACGTGACCGCACGGATCGAAGCCGAGGAGCGCCTTCGGCACAGCGCGAAAATGGACGCGGTCGGCCAGCTCACGGGCGGTGTGGCGCATGATTTCAACAATCTCCTCACGGTCATCATTGGCAACCTTGACGTGCTCACGAATAGGCCGAGAGGCGGTGGAGAGCTGCGAGCCTACGCCGAAAATGCACTCAAGGCGGCGGAGCGGGCGGCAGACATCACACAGCGGCTGCTCGCGTTCTCGCGCCGGCAGAAACTTGCGCTCGACTACGTCGATTTGAATGCGCTGATCGACGACATGCAACCCTTGCTGCACCAAGCACTCAGCAGTCAAATCACGCTGGTGAAGCGCTTTGCTCCGCAAAGTCCCGGTGCCGTTGTCGACAGGAGCGAGCTTCAGTCCGCAATCATCAATTTGGCGGCAAATGCGCGCGATGCGATGGCAGAAGGCGGGGTGCTGACCATAGAAACGGGCGAAATCGAACTCACACAAGAGAGCTCCAAAGCGTGCGACACGGCGCCCGGCCGATACGCGACGATTAGAATTGCGGACACTGGGGCGGGGATGCCGCCGGAGGTCCTGGCGCATGCATTCGAGCCTTTTTCACGACCAAAGAGGTCGGCAAGGGCACGGGCCTCGGGCTCGCAACGGTCTATGGCTTCATCAAACAGTGCCGCGGGTTCGTGCGTATCGAAAGCCAGGTGGGCCGCGGTACGACCGTCACATTGGGTCTCCCGCTTGCGCAATCGCCCGCTCGAGCCACACGTTCCTCCGAGGGGCATGAGCAGCGTCCATCCCGAGGCCGTGAGTCCATCCTGGTCGTCGAGGATGACGCGCAGGTCTCGAGCTTCGCCACTGGGCAATTGCAGTCACTCGGTTATCGCGTGCTGAGCGCCGGGAACGGGACTAGCGCCCTGGACTTCCTGCGCAGCGGTGCAAAGGTCGACCTTCTTTTCACCGACGTTGTGATGCCGGGGAGCCTGAATGGCGTGCAGCTCGCCAGAGAGGCCAAGCGCTTGCGGCCGGATCTCAAGGTGCTCATCACGTCCGGCTATATGGACAAAGCGATCGAGATCGAAGACGAAGGACTGCATGACGGCGCGGTGCTTCGCAAGCCATATCGGCCCAATGAACTTGCCGGTATCGTTCGCCGCTTGCTGGACGAGAAAGTGCTCGCCGGCTAGCCGGAATCGCGTGGTCGCACCATCCGAGAATAATGCACACGAGCAGTTAAGAGTGGCGCGGCGATGGCGCGGATCCTATTGATAGACGACGACGAGCTCGTGCGCGCTACGGTCGTGGGCGCACTGCGTGAGCGCGGCCACGATGTGATGGAAGAGGCCAACGGAACCACAGCGCTAATATTCCAAGGCAGTGACAGCCGAGAGAGAGGGAGAGAGAGAGCGAGAGAGAGAGAGAGAGAGAGAGAGAGAGAGAGAGAGAGAGGACGTCGCGGCGCACGAGCGATGCGTCCAGGCTGCAAGCGTTGGCGCAGAGACGAAACCAGGAGTGGGGAGATGGCCAAACCGAGGAAAGCGAGACGCAAGAGAAGATCGTCGGACGAATTGGTCCGACCCACAGCCGTTGATCGCCACGTGGGCCAACGTGTTCGGGCGCGCCGCTTGATGCTGGGCATCAGCCAAATGAAGCTTGCGGATGCGATTGGCATCACGTTTCAGCAGCTTCAGAAAAATGAGCGGGGAACGAATCGGATTGCAGCGAGCCGGCTCTACGAGTTGTCTCTGGTGCTCGATGCTCCGATACAGTACTTCTTCGACGACATGCCGGAGGCGTTGGCAAGAGTGCCATTTCGTCCGGGCAATGCCGCCAAATCGGCGGTCGAGAGCACTGCTTCTCTGGAGCTGGACAAGCGCGAGACGCTAGAGCTCGTGCGCGCCTACTACAGCATCCCCGATGCCAAGCGTTGCAAGCGCGTCTACTTCCTCGCGAAAGCACTCGCTGGTGATGAGGATGCACAGTAATTTGGTCGAGCGCTGCTAGTCGTGCAATGACGTGCCAACTTCGGCGTGTCAGGCCGCAGCTTGTCAGTCGCACGCAGGGGAGATCAGCTTCAGCATGCACTTTATTGGTAAGCGCCGCGCAGGGCGTCTAGCCGTAAGTCTCCCGGTCGCTCTGCTCGCAGGGGACAGGCGCAGCGGCGGCACCATCTTGGATATCTCACGCAACGGTGCACGGGTGCGGACACCGTTCGACCTTTCGCGGGGATCCGTGATCGTGCTGATGAGTGATCGCCTCGGTGCGCTCAACGCACGCGTCATGTGGTGTAAAGACCGAGTTGCTGGGGTTGAGTTCGCGAATTTGAGCGCGGACGTATCGGCAAGACTGCGAGCGATGCTGCTCGAGATCGCGGATCGCGAAAGGCACCATGCGGCAGTGAAGGCCCGACCTCAATTCGGACGACGGATTTGAGCGCAGAATCAAACGCTACTGATCACCACGCACGGACCCCGGCCCATGGGACCCGCATTGCTGCTAGTCGCGGAAAATAGCGCGTATTCGTAACGCTTCATGGCTTAGCCCAAGTAGAGCTAGCCGACGCAAAAGCCCGAAGGAAACCTTTGTTGCGGATATCGCGAGTCGCGCGCGGAACGTGGCAGACCAAGCGTGCGATCGGCATTGACTTCCCCAAGCCTTCGCCCATAGATCTCAGCCCCGCAGGGGTGCTCCGGCAAGGAGCTGAGAGGCCGCTGGTCCGCGCGCGACAAGTGCGCAAGGACGCGCGGCAACCCTTCGAACCTGATCCGGATCATGCCGGCGTAGGGAGCGACGTTTGTTGCGGCCGCACCTTCTCCTCGTCATCGCGCCTTCGCTTCGCGGGTCCGGATCTTTCCCCAGCCCAGGGACCGGACATGCACGAGATCGTCACTAAGCCCGACTTTCGCATCACAACCGGAGCGCTCCCCGCCTCGCAAAAGGTATACAGTCCCGGCGAGCGCCACCCCTTCCTGCGCGTGCCCCTGCGCGCGATCGAGCTCCACCCCTCGGCGCGCGAGGAGCCGCTCGCGGTTTACGACAGCTCGGGGCCTTACACGGACCCATCGCAGCACATCGACATTGCCGGAGGATTGCCGAGGCTGCGCGATCGATGGATCCGTGCGCGCAGCGACGTGGAGGAATACGAGGAGCGAATGTTGCGCCCCGAGGACAATGGCGGGGCGTCCTCGGTGCCGGATTTCGCGCGGCGCTACCGGCCGCTGCGTGGCCGGGCCGGAGCCGCGGTCACGCAGCTCGAATATGCGCGGCGCGGCATCGTGACGCCCGAGATGGAGTTCGTGGCGATCCGCGAAAACGAGGGCCGTGCGCTGCGCAAGGAACACTTCGTCCGCGACGGCGAGGCTTTCGGCGCCGAGATTCCCGATTACGTAACACCCGAATTCGTGCGTGACGAGGTGGCACGCGGGCGTGCCATCATTCCCGCCAACATCAACCATCCGGAAAGCGAACCGATGATCATCGGCCGCAATTTCCTGGTGAAGATCAACGCAAATATTGGCAATTCCGCCGTCACGTCGTCCGTGGCGGAGGAGGTCGAGAAGATGGTGTGGGCGATCCGCTGGGGCGCCGACACGGTGATGGATCTCTCGACCGGTCGCAACATCCACAACATCCGCGAATGGATCATCCGCAACGCGCCGGTGCCGATCGGGACGGTGCCGATCTACCAGGCGCTCGAGAAAGTGGGCGGGGTCGCCGAGGAGCTCAGCTGGGAGATTTACCGCGACACACTGATCGAGCAGTGCGAGCAGGGCGTCGACTACTTCACGGTGCACGCCGGCGTGCGCCTCGCGTATGTACCGCTCACCGCCAAACGCGTCACCGGCATCGTGAGCCGCGGCGGGTCGATCATGGCCAAGTGGTGCCTGGCCCATCACCGCGAAAACTTCCTCTACACGCATTTCGAGGAGATCTGCGACATCCTGCGCGCCTACGACGTGAGCTTCTCGCTGGGCGACGGCTTGCGCCCCGGATCGATCGCCGATGCGAACGATGCGGCGCAGTTCGCCGAGCTCGAAACGCTGGGCGAGCTCACCAAGATCGCGTGGCGCAAGGGCGTCCAGGTCATGATCGAAGGGCCGGGCCACGTCCCGATGCACAAGATCAAGGCCAACGTGGACAGGCAGCTCGCTGCCTGCGGCGAGGCGCCGTTCTACACGCTGGGCCCCCTCGCGACCGATATCGCGCCGGGCTACGACCACATCACGAGCGCCATCGGCGCGGCCGTGATCGGCTGGTTCGGCACGGCGATGCTCTGCTACGTGACGCCCAAGGAGCACCTCGGGCTGCCCGACCGCGACGACGTCAAGACCGGCGTCGTGGCCTACAAGATCGCGGCCCACGCGGCGGATCTCGCCAAGGGGCATCCGGGCGCGCGCCTCCGCGACGACGCGCTGTCGCGCGCGCGGTTCGAATTCCGCTGGGAGGATCAGTTCAACCTCGGCCTCGATCCCGAGACCGCGCGCCGCTTCCACGACCAGACCCTGCCGAAAGAGGCGCACAAGCTCGCCCACTTCTGCTCGATGTGCGGTCCGAAGTTCTGCGCGATGAAGATCACGCGGGACGTGCGCGAATATGCGTCGAAGGGCATGGCGGAAATGTCCGCGGCCTTCCGCGCGGGCGGCGGCGAGATCTATCGGGCTCGCGCTGAGAGCGTCACTTCCCGAGGTGAGTAGCCGAGCGACTCAGTCGCGATTGTATCTCACGCGCACCGATTCGAGGCATGGTCTCGGCCTTCGCCTGATCCGTGCATTACACATCTGCTCCTGCAAATAGTTCTGCAGGCCCACCTTCTCGATTGGCTCGAGTTGCGTCTCGATCCGGTGGATATGCTCTTCGGTGTCGTCGCGGATGTGGCGCAGAATGTTGCGCGAAAACTAGTCCGACACCTCCTCGCTGGCAGCGATTGCGGCCAACAGAAATCGCGCTTCAGGCTGTTTGGGACGTCTTCGCCCATCTTGAGCTTCCCGGGAACGGGCCTACATGCCTGCCGATCCGGCCGCAGACCGGATTGCACAAAGTCCCGCCAACGCGCGGGACAAGGTTGTGGAGAACATATCATGAAAATCTACCGCTGTGCCGCTTTCGCCCTCCTGGCCGTCACCGTTGCCGCCGGAATGCTTCGCCCCGCGGTCGGTCAGACCGGCCCGCCGTACTGCGCTGCGCGCGACACCATCGCGGATTTGCTCCGGCGCGAATACGGCGAGGAGCTCCGCTTCCGCGCGACCGAGGAGAGCGGCAGCGTGATCGAGTTCTATGTCGCGCCGTCGGGGACCTGGACCATGGTGGTGACGCACGGCTCGTTCGGCTCAGTAAACTCATGTCGCTCATTCTGCGACATGAACCGGAAAAGTTC
>SBBV01000552.1 GCA_005240015.1 Candidatus Odyssella thessalonicensis
CGCGCGCCGACTACGAGGCGCTCGACCGCTCGCTGAAGATCGCCAACATCGGCGTCCTGCCGCTGATCGTCGCCGTCATCGCCATCGTCGTCGGCGTGGTGCGCTATCAGCGCCGGCGCCGGCGCTACGAAACCGCTTGAGGCCGGGAGGACCGCGATGAACAGCAAGATCTTCTACGCGCTCTCCGGCGTCACGGTGATCCTGATCGGAGCCACGATCGCGCTGACGCCGGCGCCGATCAGCCAGAGTGCCGGGCCCGGCGAGCGCCTCCTCGCCGACCTCGACGCGGCAAAACTCAACGGCGCCGCGAGCCTCACCGTCACCGCCAAGGGCAAGACCTTCACCATCGCCAAGAGCGGCGACGCCTGGCTGGTCCAGGAGATGGCGCAGTATCCGGCCGACCCGGACCTCGTGCACAAGGCCCTGTTCGCGCTGCTCGAGCTCAGGCCCTACGAGGCGAAGACCAAGGATCCGAAGCGCCTTGCCAAGCTCGAGCTCGAGGATCCCAAAGGCAAGGACGCCCAGTCGCGCCAGCTCACGGTCAAGGACAAAGACGGCAAGGTCTTGGCCGACGTCGTGTTCGGCAAGAGCAACACCACGAACGTCATCCTCGGCAAGGAGATGGTCTATGTCCGCAAGGCCGGCAGCGACCAGGCCTGGCTGGCCGAGGGCGACCCAAGCCTGAAATCCGAGGCGCTCGAGTGGCTGAAGCGCGCCGTCATCGACGTCGACGTCGAGCGCATCAAGGACGTCGAGACGAAGAGCATGAAGGGCGAGCTCGTGCTCAACATCGGCAAGGGCAAGCTCGAGGACAAGGAATTCGTCGTCCGGAACCTCCCCGCGGGCCGCAAGCCCAAAGAGGCGCGCACGATCGGCTACGTGGCCGAATCGCTCGACAACGTGAACCTCGACGACGTGAAGAAGGTCGCCGACATCGATTTCGAGAAGCACGGCATCGGCACCGGCACCTGGCGCACCTTCGACGGCCTCGTGATCAAGGTGCGGATGGCCGAAGTCGACAAGAAGTTCTGGCTCTCGCTCACCGCCGAAGTCGACGAGGCGGCGCTCTTGAAGGAGAAGCCCAAGCCCGAGACCAAGCTCAAGGACGCCGACGCGGTGCGGAAGGAAGCGGCCGAGATCAACAGCCGCGTGCGCGCCTGGGCCTATCACGTGCCGACGACGAGCTCGCGCTTCATGACCTACAAGCTCGACGACGTCGCCGAGCCGGAGAAGAAGGAAGAGAAGAAGAGCGAGGAGAAGAAGGAAGAGCCGAAGCCGGCGCCGGCGACGGCGCCCGAGGAAAAAAAAGGGGACGCGCCGCCCGCGGCATCGCCGCCGGCCAAGACCGAAGAGAAGAAGCCCGCGGCGCCCGAGCGGCCGCCGGCGCGCCGGCCCGGGCCGCGCTAGACGATTGTCGAAATCGACGGCCATCGCGCCGCCGGCGGCGCCATGGCCCGGCAACCCGGAGCGCTGCGGAGTCCGCCCCGGACCGGCTAGACCCGTGCGGTTCATACACGGAGGTGCCGTCATGTCCGGTTCGAAAAACGTGTGCGCCGCCGCAGCGCTCTGCCTCATTTCGCTTGGTGCCTGTGCATCGGCCGCGGACCCGCCGGCACCGACCGACCGCAAGGCGGAGCAGCCCTGCGGGCGGCGCGAAGCCGTCGAGCGCCTGACCGGCAAGTGGATGCGCGAGGGCGCGTTCCGTTTGTCGCGGCCCGCGGCGGATGCGTGCGGGCGCGGAGACCTGATTGGTTGCGCCGCGGTCCCCGTCGCCGCGGCCACCGCGATCCTGTTCACGCCCTTCGTGCCCCTCGTGGGCGCCATGGCGAGCGAGGCGGACGCGAAACACTATTGCAACTACTAGACTTGGCCGCCGCCGCTACTACAGCCGCGGCGGGTTCACCTTCGCCTGCTGGCACACATAGTCGAGCATCGCCGAGAAGTCCTTGTCGGCGAAATCGCCGGTGCGCATCGCCTGGCCGAGCATCTCGCGCGCGGCGACGCCGACGAACATCGGCACACCGGCTTTCCGCGCCGCCTCGGTGATCAGCGACGCGTCCTTGTGCGCGAGCGCGATGCGGAAGCCCGGCGTCGTGTCGCCCTTCAGCACCTTGTTGGGCCAGTTGACCTTGTTCTGGCCGTTAACGGCCGTGGTGCCGTAGATCACGTCGAGCGTGGTCTTCAAGTCGAGCTTCAGCGCGGTGGCGAAAGCGAGCGCCTCTGCGTTGAGCACGCAGTGGAAGATGGCGAGGTAGTTGTTGACGAGCTTGGTGCGCGTGCCGGCGCCGGCCGGTCCGCAGTGGTAGATCGTGTCGCCCATCGCCTCGAGCAGCGGGCGCACGCGCGCCACGTCGTCCTTGCTGCCGCCGACCATGAACAGCGACTTGCCCTCGATCGCATGCTGCACGAGGCGCCCCACCGGCGCATCGACGAAGCCGACACCCTTCTTGGCCGCGGCGGCGGCGAGCTTGTCGGTGGTGCCGGGGTCGACCGTGCTCATGTCCATGAGCATCTGCCCGGGCTTGGCGTTGTCGAGGATGCCGCCCGGACCGAGCGCCGCCGCCTCGACGTCGGGCGAGTCGGGCAGCATGGTGACGACGATCTCGGATGCATGCGTGACACCCGCCACGCCGTTGCCGGCGGTGGCGCCGAGCTTGGCCAGCGCCTCGACCGGCTCGCGCCGCATATCGTGGACGACCAGCGCGAAGCCCTTCCTGGCAAGGTTGCTTGCCATTGGCCGCCCCATGGCGCCGAGCCCGATGAATCCGATCCTGCCCATGTCCTCCCTCGCGCTTTTTCCGCGGCTCGCGCCGGCACCATAGCCACACGCAGACGGCCACGCCACGCCCGCGCTGCTCGTATGAGAAAGTGATGGGAGAACGGGGGACGGCCTTGTTCCGGAAAGTCTTCGGCATTCTGGCGCTGGCGGCTGCATCCGCGTGGACCGCCGCCGCCACGGCAAACGAGATCCGCATCGACAACCCCGCCGTCGACGGCGTGCCGGTCGATTGGTGCGAGGCCTATGGCAAAGGCTGCGGCTGGACGGGCGCCCATGCCTTCTGCCACGACCGCGGATACGAGCGCGCGCTGCGCTTCTCGGTGTTCAACCCGGGACGGACCTATGTCGTGGGCAGCGACCGCTATTGCACCGGCCCCGGCTGCACGGCCTTCCACTCGGTGACCTGCAGGATGACGCCGGGCCAGGCCGCGGCGGCGGTCTCACGCCCGGCCGCCCCGCCCCCGCCCACTAGCC
>SBBV01000016.1 GCA_005240015.1 Candidatus Odyssella thessalonicensis
CCGCCGCCAAAATCCTCCGGGCCTTCGGACGAGTCCGCCGCATCGTCAATAAATGTGTGCAAATATTTATGATTTGGCAAGAGCGGTCCGAGCAGCGCTACGCCCTCGGCGAGCTCAGCGAGCGCATGCTGAAGGACATCGGCGTCAGCCACGCGGATGCGTACAAAGAGGTCCGCAAGCCGTTCTGGCTGCCGTAATATATTATGACAATCGCCCCCGCGATTGCGAAGGAGATCAGCTACGCGCTCGAGCCGAATCTCGCGGCCGACGCCTTCATCGGCGTGCTGCAAGCGTCGGGCCTGGCCGAGCGGCGCCCTGTCGCCGAACGCGGGCGCATCGAAACCATGCTGCGCCATGCCGACATCATCGTGACCGCGCGCCACCGCGACCGCCTCGTCGGCGTCTCGCGCGCGATCGCCGATTTCGGCTACTGCTGCTATCTCTCCGACCTCGCCGTCGACCGCGCCTATCAGCGCGGCGGGATCGGCCGCACGCTGATCGAGCGCACCTGGGATGCGGCCGGGCGCGAGACCACGCTGATCCTGCTCGCGGCGCCCGCGGCCGCCGCCTACTACCCGCACATCGGCATGGCCAAGCACGAGGCCTGCTTCGTCTTCCCGCGCGAACGCTGAGGCCACGCAATGCGCATCCGGCTCGTCCAAGTCGACGCCTTCACCGACAAGACCTTTGGCGGGAATCCCGCCGCCGTGTGCCCGCTCGAGCGCTGGCTGCCCGATGCGCTGCTGCAGTCGATCGCGACCGAGAACAATCTCTCCGAGACCGCCTATTTCGTGCCCAAAGGCGACGAATACGAGCTGCGCTGGTTCACGCCGGTGGCCGAGATCGATCTCGCCGGCCATCCGACTCTCGCCACGGCCTGGGTCATGCTGAACACGCTCGGCATCAAGCGCGACAAGCTCGTGTTCCACACCAAGATCGGCGACACGCTCGTCGTCACGCGCGAGGGCGATCGGCTCGCCATGGATTTTCCCGCGCGCCCGCCCGCGCCGCGCACGATCGGCGACGTGGCGGCCGCACTCGGCGCGAAGCCCACGGAGATTCTCGCCGCGCGTGACGGCTTTGCCGTGTTCCCGCGCGAGGAAGAGGTGCGCGCGCTCAGGCCCGACATGGGCAAGGTGGCGGCGCTCGACTGCGTCGGCCTGATCGCCACGGCGCCCGGCAAGGATTGCGACTTCGTCTCGCGCTTCTTCGCGCCCAAGCACAACATCCCCGAGGACCCGGTCACCGGCTCGGCACACACCACGCTCATCCCCTACTGGGCCAGGCGCCTCGGCAAAAACGAGATGTTCGCGCGCCAGGTCTCGGCGCGCGGTGGCGAAATCTGGTGCCGCGACCGCGGCGCGCGCGTAACCATCGCCGGCAAGTGCGCGCCCTACCTCGACGGCTGGATCGAGGTATGAGCGGCCCCACGGACCGCGCTTCGGCCGAGTCCTTCGCGCGCGAGTGGATCGCGGCCTGGAACCGGCGCGACATCGACGCCATCGTCGCGCATTACGCCGCCGACGGCCGCTTCACGAGCCCGCGCGCGCTCGAACGCATGGGCACTGCCACGGTGGTCGGGCGCGACATGCTGAAGGCCTATTGGCAGGGCGCGCGGAAATTGCCGGTGCTGCACTTCACGCTCGATCGCGCCGTCTGGGACGAGACGCGGCGCGAGCTCGTCGTGCTTTACACGTCCGACCGCGGCGATGCGAAGATCCGCGCGATGGAAGTGATGGCGTTCGGCCCCGACGGCCTGATCCGCGCCGGCGAGGCCATGTACGGAGCGCCGGTGCCGTGAACGAGGCGATCGCCCGCGCCGGTTCGGCGGCCGTCGTCGCCGCCAGCATCGCCGTGCTGATCTGGGGCGGCACGCCGATCGCGACGCGCATCGCGGTCGACAGCATCGATCCCGCGATGGTCGGCATGCTGCGCACCTTGCTTGCCGCGCTGCTGGCGCCGTTCCTGCTTCTGGCGCTGCGCCTGCCGGTCCCCGCCGGTGGCGCCACGCGCCCGCTGCTCGCCTTCGCCGGGCTCTGCGCGTTCGTGCTGTTCCCGGTGCTGTTCAGCGTGGGCATCGACTACACCACCGCCTCGCACGCGGCGCTGATCCTGGCGCTGCAGCCCGTCTTCACCACGCTCGCCGCGCATCTCGTCGAGCGCAGCTGG
Source organism: Candidatus Odyssella thessalonicensis (assembly GCA_005240015.1). Taxonomy (GTDB): domain Bacteria; phylum Pseudomonadota; class Alphaproteobacteria; order Bin65; family Bin65; genus SBBV01. The sequence continues at coordinate 2,170 of SBBV01000016.1, forward strand.
CCGAGCCGGCGCTGGGTCGTGGGCGCCGTCCTGGCATCACTCGGCGCGTTCGCGCTCGTGCATTTCCGCATCGGCATTACCGCCGGCACCGAGGAGAGCTGGCTCGGCGATCTCCTGATCCTCGTCGCGGGCTTTCTCGCCTCGATCGGCTATGTCGCTGGCGGGCGCGCGGCGCGGAGCTATCCGGCGCTCGGCGTGACGCTCTGGGGCCTCGCGATCGGCGGCGTGGCGCTCATCCCGCTCTTCGCCTGGCGCGCGGGCGCGATCGATTGGAGCGCGGGCACGGTCCCGTCATGGTCGGCCGTCGCCTACCTGGCCTTTGCGGTCTCGTCGCTCGGCTATCTCCTTTGGTACTGGGCGCTGGCCAAGGGCGGCATCGCGCGCATCGGCACGCTGCAATTCCTGCAGCCCGTCGCGAGCCTCGTGCTTGCCGTGATTCTCTTGCGCGAGCCGATGACGCTGCCGCTCGCCGCTTGCGCGGCGGTGGTCCTCGCCGGCACCATCCTCGCCCATCGCGGCTGAGCCGAAAGATGCGCCACAGAGGCACAGAGGACACAGAGAAAAGAAGATTGCGCGCCTTCGGCGCGCGAAAGATTCCCTCTGTGCCCTCTGTGCCTCTGTGGTGAAATGAACGTTTCCACAGGCACAGTGCCATGAATGAGAGTCTCGCCCGCGACGCGCTCGAAGATGCGGCGGCGCTGGTGCACAAGGCGGTCGCGCCGACGGCGCAGCATTGCTGGCCGCTGCTCTCGGCGCGCGCGGGCGCCGAAGTGTGGGTCAAGCACGAGAACCACACGATCATCGGCGCGTTCAAGGTGCGCGGCGGGCTGGTCTATGTCGACGGCCTGAAGCGGCGCGAGCCCGGCATCGCCGGCGTCGTCGCCGCCACGCGCGGCAATCACGGCCAGAGCGTCGCCTTCGCCGCACGCCGCACCGGGCTCAAGGCCGTCATCGTCGTGCCGCACGGCAACAGCCGCGAGAAGAACGCGGCGATGAAGGCGCTCGGGGCCGAGCTCGTCGAGCACGGCCACGATTTCCAGGCCGCCTACGAGCACGCGATGGCGCTCGCGGCCGAGCGCCGCCTGCATCCGTTCCCGAGCTTCCACGACGCGCTGGTGCAGGGCGTCGCGAGCTACAGCATGGAATTCCTCTCCGCCGTTCCCGATCTCGACGTCGTCTACGTGCCGATCGGCCTCGGCTCCGGCATCTGCGGCATGATCGCGGCGCGCGATGCGCTCGGGCGCAGGACCGAAGTGGTCGGCGTCGTTTCCGAGAACGCCCCCTGCTATTCGCTCTCGTTCAAGGCGAAGAAGCCCGTCTCCACCAACTCGGCCGACACCATGGCCGACGGCATGGCCTGCCGCGTGCCGGTGGCGGACGCCGTGGCACGCATCAACCGCGGCGCCGCGCGCATCGTCGAGGTTTCCGACGCCGAGATCGAGGCTGCGATGCGCCACTACTTCACCGACACGCACAATGTCGCCGAAGGGGCCGGCGCCGCACCGCTCGCGGCGGCGCTGAAGGAGCGCGCCCGCATCGCCGGCAAGAAGATCGGCCTCGTGCTCTCCGGCGGCAACATCGACCGCGATCTCTACGCGCGCGTGCTGACCGGCGGGGACGCCGCGGCGCCATCCCTTCGCCAAGCGGCGCGTTGATTTGACGGTCGCGCTGCGGTGAAATAACGCCTTCCGGCGAGGCGGCGCGCCGCCATCGCCGAAGCGGGCGGCAGGGAGCGAGCGCATGATTTCCTACGACATCATCGAGCACGGTCAGCCATTGCAGCGCGCGGTCAAGGACACGCCGCGACCGAGCGGAACCGAAGTTCTGATGCGCATCACGCGCTGCGGCGTGTGTCACTCCGATCTGCACATCTGGGACGGCTATTTCGATCTCGGCGGCGGCAAGCGCTTCTACGTGAAAGAGCGCGGCTGCGTCCCGCCCTTCACCATGGGCCACGAGCCGTTCGGCGTCGTCGCGGCGCTGGGGCCGCGCGCACGCGGCGTCAAGATCGGGGCCAAGCGCCTCATCTATCCCTGGATCGGCTGCGGCGCCTGCGCGGTCTGCAAGGCCGGCCAGGACAATTACTGCCTGAAGCAGCGCTTCATCGGCGTCTCGCAGCCGGGCGGCTACGGCACGCACGTGCTCGTCCCCCATCCCAAATATCTCATCGACATCGGCGGCGTCGACGAGGCCTTTGCCGCCACGCTTGCCTGCTCGGGGCTCACGGCGCAGAGCGCCGTCAACAAGCTCCCGAAGCTCGGCCCCAAGGATTGGGTGGCGGTGCTGGGCTGCGGCGGCCTCGGCCTCGTCGCCCTCGCGATCCTGAGGGCGCGCGGCTTCCGCAACGTCATCGCCTGCGACGTGGATCCGGCGAAGCTGGCGACGGCCGCGAAGCTCGGCGCCAAGCGCGTGCTCGACACGCGCCCGGCCGGGGAGTTCGGCGCGTGTCATCCGGCGAAGGCGCTGCAC
>SBBV01000589.1 GCA_005240015.1 Candidatus Odyssella thessalonicensis
ATGCGAAGCCGGCGCTGCATATCGGCTATCGCCATCTGGCGCTCGCCGCCGACACGCCGCTCGGCCGTGCCGGCGCGCGCTACCGCGGCCACGAATTTCATTTCTCGAGCGTCGTGCGCGAGGCGGAGGACGACCGCCTGTTCACGGTGAGCGATGCCGATGGCAGCGCACTCGCCGCCGCGGGCCTGCGCCGCGGCAGCGTGTTCGGCTCATACCTGCATCTGATCGACGCCGCGTGACGCGGCTACTCGATCTGGCAGGCGGCGTTCAGGATACCGATCGCCAGCGAAACCAGGCCGGAGAACGCGCCGACCGAGATCTTGCCGTCCTCGATCGCTTTCGACATGCCCGGCATCATCGCCCGCGCAATGTAATAGGCGATGACCTGCACGATGAGCGCCACGATGCCCCAGAACGCCACGCGCAGCAGCGTCGCGTGATGCGCGATGACGATCGCCAGCGGAAGCATGAAGCCGACGATGGCTCCGGCGAGGCTCAGCGCCGCCGCGCTGTTCCCGCCGCGGATGAGCCGCATTTCGTCGTGATGCGTGACCGCGAGGTAGATGATGAAGTACGCGACGAGGAGCCCGAATCCGAGCCCGAGATATTGGAAGAACGCCGGGACGCCCTTGAGGATTGCCTCCCACTCCATGTGTCTTGCCCCCTTGGTGGCTTCGCCCTAAGTCCGCGGCGCGGACGCCGCAGCGCGCGGCAAGCTACAATCGAACGGCTGTGCTGCCAAGGCAGGACGAACCGATGCGCCGCCCCGAACATGCTTGACCTGACGCCGCTCTTGAAGCTCTACGCGCGCCGGCGCGCGAAGCAACTGGCACGGCTCGACGCCGTGGCGGCGCAAGAGGCGCAGCTCGCACGTCTCATGGTGGAAGCGGGCGCGACGCGCTTCGGGCGCGATCACGATTTCAGCGCGATCCGCTCGCCGGCCGATTTCCGCCGCGCGGTGCCGCTCCGGAAATACGACGACATGTGGCGCGACTACTGGCGCGGCGATTTTCCGGTGCTCGACGACGTGTCGTGGCCCGGGCGCATTCCCTATTTCGCGGTCACCTCGGGCACGACCGGCGATGCCACCAAGTACATTCCCGTTTCGCACGCGATGGTGCGCTCGAACAAGAAGGCGGCGCTCGATCTTCTCGTGCATCACATCGCGAACCGCCCCGGGACGCGGCTCTTCGGCGGGCCCAATTTCATCCTGGGTGGCAGCACCGATCTCGTCGAGCGCGCCCCCGGCGTCTATTCGGGCGATCTCTCCGGCATCGCGATCAAGACGATCCCGTGGTGGGCGAAGTCGCGCAGCTTCCCGCCGATCGATCTCGCGCTCATCGCCGATTGGGAGAAGAAGATCGAGCTTCTCGCCAAGGCCGCGATCGACCTCGACATCCGCTCGATCGGCGGCACGCCGTCGTGGCTCTTGATCCTGTTCGACCGCATGGCGGCGCTGCGCGGCGAGAAACGGCTGCCGCTCAAGGAATTCTGGCCCAATCTCGAGCTCGTCGTGCATGGCGGGGTGCATTTTGGACCCTACCAGAGCCAGTTCGATTCGCTGCTCCAGGGCTCGCACGCCGAGACGCGCGAGGGCTACGCGGCCAGCGAAGGCTTCGTCGCGATCCAGGATCGCGGGCCGGGCGAGGGGATGCGCATGAACCTCGACACCGGCTTGTTCTACGAGTTCGTGCCGGTGGAGGAGCTTGGCGGCGCCAATCCCACGCGCCACTGGATCGGCGATGCCGAGCTCGACGTGAACTACGCGATCGCGGTGACGAGCTGCGCCGGCGTCTTCGCCTATCTCATCGGCGACACGGTGCGCCTCGTCGCGCGCGATCCGCCGCGCCTGCTCGTCACCGGCCGCACCGCCTACAGCCTCTCCGCCTTCGGTGAGCATTTGATCGGGGAGGAGATCGAGGAAGCGGTGAGCCGCGCCGCCGCCGCGATCGGAGCGGCGGTGAACGACTACTCGGTCGGCGCGGTCTTTCCCGAGAAGCCCGGCGAGCTCGGCGGCCATCTCTACGTGGCAGAATTCGCCGCTGGGCCGCCCGGTGACCAAGCACTCGCCGCCTTCGCCGTCGCGATCGACAAATACCTGCTCGAGAAGAACGACGACTACGCCGGCCACCGCTCGGGCGGCTTCGGCATGAAGCCGCCGGCGATCCTGGTGATGCCGCCGGGCGGCTTCGCGGCCTGGATGAAATCACGCGGCCGGCTCGGCGGCCAGAACAAGGTGCCGCGCATCATCAACGACCAGGCGCTGTTCGCGGGGCTGCGCAAGTTCGCCGAGACGTTCAAATCTTTGTAGGGGCGGGTCTCCCACCCGCCCGACAGCGGCGCCGCCGACAAGACCCGCGTCCGCACGCCGTTCAGGCTCCGGCGGGCGGGTCGGGACCCGCGCCTACGATGATTGGGCGGTTAACACTTCATTAGCCAAACCCGGGCAGAACGGGCGTGGGGCAGCGGCGGGGCGCAGCGCATGCGCGCGACCTTCAACGAGGAGTGGCTGAACGGGGCGCGGCTCGCGGCCTATCCGCGCATTTTCCTCGTCCTCTATGCGGCGCTAGCCACCGGCTGGTTCCTGCTGAGCAAGGATTTGCTGGACGGCTCCGGCAAGCCGCTCGGCTACGATTTCATCGCGTTCTGGACCGCGTCGGATCTGGCGCTCCAAGGCCGCGCGATCGACGCCTACGACATCGAGAAGATCTTCGCGGCCGCGCAGACCGTCGCACCCGGCGTGCGCTATCTCTTCGCCTGGCACTATCCGCCGGTGTTCCACCTAGCGGTGCTGCCGCTGGCGCTGCTGCCCTATCTCTGGTCCTACGCGCTCTGGGCCGCCGCGACCCTGGCGCTCTATCTCGGCGTGCTGCGCCGGCTCGTGCCCGGTCCCTACACGATCTGGCTGCTGCTCGCCTTCCCGGCGGCGTTCCTCAACCTCATGCACGGCCAGAACGGCTTCATCACGGCGGCGCTGCTGGCCGCGGCCTGCATGAACCTGGAGAAGCGGCCGGCGCTGGCCGGACTCTTCATCGGCCTCCTCTGCTACAAGCCGCAGCTCGGCCTGCTGCTGCCGCTGGTGCTGATCGCCGGCCGGCACTGGCGCGCATTCTTCTCCGCCGCGGCGACGACCATCACGGCCTGCGCCGCGGCGACGCTCGTCTTCGGCATCGAGAACTGGGTCGCATTCTGGAACAATCTTCCGATCCAGCAGCAGAATCTCGAGGAAGGGCTTCTCTATCTCTTCAAGATGCCGACGGTCTTCGCCGCGGCGCGCCTCGTCGGCGGCGGCATCACGCTCGCCTACCTGCTGCAGGCCGCGGTGGCACTCGCGGTGGCAGCCCTCACGGTCCATGCCTGGTATCGCCGCGCCGGCACGCTTGAACTGCGCGCCTCGCTGCTCGCCGCAGCGCTTGCGCTGATCTCGCCCTACGCCTACGACTACGACATGGTCGTTCTCGCGCTGCCGATCGCGCTGCTCGCGGCCGACGGCCTCAAGAACGGCTGGATGCCCGGCATGCGCACGATGCTCGCGGCTGTGTGGATCGCGCCGCTCGTGCTGCCGGTGCTCGCCGAGCACGCGCGGCTGCAGCTCATGCCCGTGCTGCTGGCGGCGTTCTTCGCGCTGATCTGGCGACGCACTTCGCTTCGTCATGCTGAGCGAAGCGAAGGATCTAGCTTCCGCGCCAATACCGTCGGCGGTTGAAGCTGGGTCCTTCGCTTCGCTCACGATGACGTTGCAGGGACGCGCGTCAATCGTCGGGCCCGCCGCCGGTGATGAGGCGGGAGCCGCGCTGGAAGGTGAGATAGGACCAGAACCAGTCCAGCATCACCGTGAGGCGGTTGCGGAAGCCGATCAGGAAGAAGATGTGTGCGGCGCCCCAGAGCCACCAGGCCGGGTTTCCGCGCAGGCGCAGCCAGCCGAAATCGACGACCGCGGCCTTGCGCCCGATCGTGGCGAGATTGCCGGCGTGGCGGTAGCGGAAGGGGCCGGGGTGATCGCGGCCCTTCAAGCGCGCTTTGATCGCGGCGGCGGCGTAGGCGCCGGCCTGCTTCGCGGCGGGCGCGATGCCGGGCACCTGCTGGTCTTTCCGGTCCTTCATCGCGGCGGTGTCGCCGATGACGAAGATCTCGGGATGGCCGGGCAGCGTGAGGTCGGCGTTGACGATCACGCGCCCGACCTTGTCCTTGGCGGCGCCGAGCCACTTCGCGGCGGGCGAGGCCGCGACGCCGGCGGCCCACAGCACGGTGCGTGTTTCGATCCGCTCGGCGCCGACCATGACGTGATCGTCGGCGACCGCGGTGACCGCCGTGCCGGTGCGCACCTCGGCGCCGAGGCGCACCAGCGCGCGCTGGGCCGCGCTCGAGAGGCTCTGCGGAAACACCGGCAGGATGCGCGGGCCGGCTTCGACCAGGATGATGCGCGCGTGCCGCGGGTCGATGTTGCGGAAGTCGCGCGCCAACGCGGTCTTGGCAAGCTCGGCGATGGCGCCGGCGATCTCGACGCCGGTCGGGCCGCCGCCGATGACGACGAAGGTCAGGAGCCGGTCGCGCTCGGCGGGGTCGGTTTCGGTCTCCGCCTTCTCGAACGCGATCAGGATGCGGCGGCGGATGTCGGTGGCGTCCTCGATCTTCTTCAAGCCGGGCGCGAACGGTTCCCACTCGTCGTGGCCGAAGTAAGCGTGGCGCGCGCCGGTGGCGACGACGAGGTAGTCGTAATGCACGGGCGGCGCGCCGGCCGCGACGACGAGCTTCGCCGCCTTGTCGATGCTCGAAACCTTGCCCATCAGCACGGTGGCGTTGCGCTGGCTGCGCAGGATGCCGCGGATCGGGCTCGCGATCTGCGCGGGCGAGAGGCCGGCCGTGGCCACCTGGTAGAGCAGCGGCTGGAACAGGTGGTAGTTGCGCTTGTCGACGATGGTGATGTCGACCGGCGCCTTCCGGAGCGCATACGCGGCCGCGAGCCCGCCGAACCCCGCGCCGATGATTACCACCTGCGGCCGGCGCGGCCGCGTCTCGGGTTGGCGCACGGTCGGCATCGCGGCGGCGGGCGCCGCGCCAGACGTGCTATCGACGGTCGAGGCCGGGTTGTCGCGCATGGCCTTGCTCGACGGCTTCACCGTGGAGATGGGGCCTTTGGCGGCGCGGATCAATACGGGGATCATGGTCCGCTCACGCGCCGATGCCGAGGCCGACGCCGAGCTTGATGAGCCGCCGCTTGAGTTCGTCGTTGAGCGCCGCGGCGCGCCGCGCATAGGCGGAAAGGCGCCGGCGCGCGATCACGCTCGCGGCCGCATAGCCGAGGAAGAACGCGCCGGCGGTGGCGACGAGCGCGGTCACGATGGCGACGATCGCCAGCAGCATGGCGGTTTCTCCCTCAGAGATAGGTGGCGCGGATGTCGACCGTCGATTCGCGCCCGAGCTTCTTCCAGTGTTCCTTGAGCCAGGCATCGGCATGGGCGCGGCCGGTCTCGCGCAGCGCAGTCAGGAATTCCCAATCGGCGTTGAGCTTGCTGGTGTGGCCGAGCTCGTTCATCGCCTCGTTGGCGGCGATGCTATGGATCAGCATGCGCTTCAGGTTCGACTTGAGCTGGCCGCTGTCGATCAGCTTGGTCACGAAACTGATCGCGCGCATCTCGCGCATCAGCGAGGAGTTGAAGCTGATCTCGTTGATGCGGTTCAGGATCTCCGCCGCCGTGTGCGGCATGTGCTTGCGCTCGAGCGGATTGATGTGGACGATCAGGACGTCCGTGCTTTCGCATTCGTAGATCAGCGGAAAAATGCAGGGATTGCCCATGTAGCCGCCGTCCCAGTAGGGATCGCCGTCGATCTCCACCGCCTGGAACAGGAACGGCAAGCAGGCCGACGCGAGGACGGAGTCGAGCGTGATTTCATTGTTGGCGAAGACGCGAACCTTGCCGGTGCGCACGTTGGTGGCGGAGAGGAACAGCTTCACCGGGCAGCAGGTCGTGCGCAGCCGCTCGAAGTCCACCGACTCGGCGAGCACGTCGTGCAGCGGATTGTAGTTGAGCGGGTTGAACTGGTAGGGCGAGAGCACGCGCGAGAGCATGTCGAAGAGCATGAATGCCGGCGACCATTCGAGCGCCTTGTTGCCGACGAGGCGGTCGAGCGCCGTCGGCTGCAGCGGCCCGAACGCCGCCGCGTGGCTCACGCGCCGCCAGAAATTGGCGAGCGCCGTCTTCGCACCCTCGCGCCCGCCCTCGGCGAGGCCATAGGCGAACACCGACGCGTTCATGGCGCCGGCGCTGGTGGCGCTGATGCCGTCGAAACCGAGTTTCTCCTCCTCGACGAGGCGGTCGAGCACGCCCCAGGTGAAGGCGCCATGCGCGTCGCCGCCCTGGAGGGCGAGGTTGATTATCTTCGTGCCCGCGACCTTGGCGTGGCTGTGGTGCTTGTGCGCGTCCTCGCGGGTCTCGGCGCACGTATCGCTCATCGCGTCCATGGGCGTGTCCCCCTGCATCGCGTTCTATTGCGCGGTCCAGCCGCCCTCGACCGGCAGCGCAGCGCCGGTGATCGAGGCCGCCGCGTTGGTGGCGAGGAAGACGGTCAGCGCCCCGATCTCCTCGACCGTGGTGAAGCGCTTGTTGGGCTGCTTGGCGAGCAGCACCTCGCGCACGACGCGCTCACGCGGCAGGTTGTGCGACTTCGCCTGGTCCTCGATCTGCTGCTCGACCAGCGGCGTCCAGACATAGCCAGGGCAAATCGCGTTGACGGTGATGCCGCTCTCGGCCGTCTCGAGCGCCACCACCTTGGTCAAGCCGACGATGCCGTGCTTGGCGGATACGTAGGCGGCTTTGAACGGCGAAGCGATGAGGCCGTGCGCCGACGCGATGTTGACGATGCGGCCGAAGCCGCGCGCCTTCATTCCGGGCAGCACGGCCTTGATCGCGTGGAACGCGGCGGAGAGGTTGATCGCGAGGATCGCGTCCCACTTCGCCTCGGGAAAGCTCTCGACCGGCGCCACGTGCTGGATGCCGGCATTGTTGACGAGGATGTCGACCGCGCCGAGCTCGCGCTCGGCCCGTTCCACGAGGTTGCGGATCGCGTCGGGCTTGGTCATGTCGGCGCCGTCGTAGCCGACCTTCACCTTGAACGCGCTAGCGAGCTCGGAGCGGGTCGCCTCGACCGCGTCGGCCGCGCCCAGGCCGTTCAGCATCACGTTGGCGCCGGCGGCGGCGAGCGCCTTGGCGATGCCGAGGCCGATACCGCTGGTGGAGCCGGTCACGACGGCGCTCTTGCCGTAGAGGCTCGGACGCGCAGTGGTTGCGGCGGCGCGGGGATCGAAGGTGTCCATGAGCGTTTTCTCCGCAGGGCGATCTCTGTACGCCGCGGACTATGCGGAAGATCACGCCAGCCCTCTAATGCCGAGTGTTTATCGAATCGATAGGGCCCGTGGCCCGCTCACGTGCGCGTCACGCGGCGGTCCGCAGGCGTATCGAAACCATGCCGGAACGGCATGAGTCGCGCGGCGCGCGAAACTCTAGCGTGGGCTTCGACACAAGACGGGGCCGCCGATGAACGGGACTTGCGCCGCATGCCCTCGCCGCCTGATGCCGCCGTGCCTGCCGTAGAACACAAGAAATCGATCGAGGACTACATCGGGGCGCGGCCGCTGCGCGTCGGCATCATGTGCACGATCGGGCCGCTGCGCTTCACGCCCTTTCTTTCGAAGCTGCGCATGGATTATCCGGGACTGCGGCTTTCCGTCGCCGAAGGCACGCCGGCACGGCTCGGCGCGCTGCTCGACGCGGGCGCGCTCGACCTCGCCGTCATGGCCGAGCCCGAGCCGTTTCCGCCGCGCTGGAAGGCCGCGGTGCTGTACCGCGAGCGTTTCGTGGTGGCGCTGCCCCCGGGGCACAAGTTCGCCGCGCGCAAGGCGGTGCGGCTCCAGGACATGCACGGGCAGGACTACGTCTCGCGCGCGAGCTGCGAGATGGCGCCGCTGATCGACGGGCTCTTGGCCGCGGCCGGGATCGCGTTGAACGTCGTCTTCGCGAGCGAGCGCGAGGAATGGGTGCAGACCATGATCGTTGCCGGCGCCGGCATCGCCTGCATGCCCGAGCACGCGCCGCTGCTCCCCGGCCTCACGCTGCGCCCGATGACCGAGCCCGAGATCGTGCGCGAGATCGCGCTGGTCACGCCCGCCGGCCGCGCGCTCTCGCCGGCTGCGAATACCTTCCGCCACGCGATCACGGCTTATGATTGGGCGCTGTGAGAGTTTGGAGTTGCCTACCCAGTATTGTCGTCCCCGCCGAAGCGGCGCGAAAGTGGGGACCCACGCTGGATGCCCTGCGTGGCGTTCGAAGCTTCGCGTGGTGGCAATGCCGCTTGGGGTCCCCGCTTTCGCGGGAACGACAAGTGTGATGACGAGGAATCAAATCGTCCACTAAGTTGCGCGCAGCGTCGGAGGAAAAGGGGGAACGGCCATGGAGATGCATCAGATCCGCTACTTCCTCGCCGTGGCGGAGACGCTCAACTTCACCAAGGCCGCCGAGCGGTGCCATGTGACGCAGCCGGCGCTCTCGCGCGCGATCCAGCAGCTCGAAGCCGAGGTGGGCGGCCTTCTGCTTCGCCGCGAACGCACGCTGACGCATCTGACCGACCTCGGCCGCCTGATGCGGCCCTATCTCGAGCAGATCCTGCGCCAGGCCGAAGAGGCGAAGCAGCAGGCCAAGGGCTTTTTGAAGCTCGAGCAGGCGGAGCTGCGCCTGGGCGTGCTCAACAGCATCGGCCCGCTCAACTTCACGAGCTTTCTCGGCAGCTTCCATCACCGCCATCCCGGGATCCGCCTCGTGATCACCGAGGGCTCGCCGCAACGCCTCGTCGAGCTCATGCAGCAGGGCGAGCTCGAGGTCGCGATCATGGCGCAGCCGGTGGCGTTCCCCGAGCGGTTCCATGTCGAGCCGCTCTACACCGAGCGCTTCATGGTGGCGTTCCCGCCCGGCCACAAATTCGCGAAGCTTGACGGCATCCGCCCGGCCGACATGAACGGCCAGGCCTATGTGCGCCGGCTCGCCTGCGAGTACCGCGCCTATATCGCGGACACGCTGACCAGCAAGGGTGCCAAGTACGAGGTGAGCTATCAGAGCGAGCGCGAGGACTGGGTGCAGACGATGATCATGGCGGGCTTGGGCGTCACCAGCATGCCGGAATATTCGCCCGTGCTGCCCGGCCTGATGACGCGCCCCTACATCGAGCCCGAGATCAAGCGCGAGGTCTCGCTCGTCACGGTCGGCGGCCGGCGCCACAGTCCGGCGCTCGCCGCCTTCGTCAAGGCGGTAAAGGCGTTCGCGTGGCCGAAATGAGCCGCGCTCCGGCGAGCGCGCACTGGATCGAGCGCGCGCAATCGCATAGCCTCTCATGCACCCTTGAAGGAGCATCTCGCATGCGCGTGCCCGCTGTCGTTCTCGTCTTCGCCGTCCTCATCGCCGGCGCCACCGATGCGTGGTCGCAGGCATGGCAGCGTTTCTCGCCGCCCGACGGCAGTTTCACGGTTCAGATCAGGGGGGCGCCGGA
>SBBV01000181.1 GCA_005240015.1 Candidatus Odyssella thessalonicensis
CGGCGTCGTCGGGCTCGGCCACCTCGGTTCCCGCCACGCCGAAATCTACCGCCGCCTCCCCGGCGTCGATCTCCCTACACTGCTGAAGATCGACGTCGATGGGCTCGAACGGCAGGCCGAGCAGCGACAAGAACAGCTCGACACGGTGCGAATGTCCGGACAGCGCAAAGCGATGAAAGCGGATCGGGCGCGCGGGTGCTGGCATCTCTGGTCCCTCCGACCAAGCAGGTTTCAGTGCACGCAACATGATTATTGCGTTGCGTTTGAAAACTGTTCCGTAATGCAATAGATTATTCCAGACTGGGGAATAATATGGACCGCTTCGACTCGATGCGGGCGTTCGTGGCCGTGGCCGAGGCGGCAAGCTTCGCCGCGGCGGCGCGCCAGCTCGGCCAGTCGCCGCCGGCCGTCACGCGCGCGGTCGCGGCGCTCGAGGAGCGCATCGGCGCGCGGCTCTTTCATCGCACCACGCGTACCGTGCGGCTCACCGATGCCGGCCAGCGCTATTTGGGCGACGCCAAGCGCATCCTCGCCGAGATCGAGGAGGCGAACGCCTCGGCGGCCGGCGCGCATGCGGCGCCGCGCGGCCAGCTCGGCCTGACCGCGCCGGTGATGTTCGGGCGCATGTATGTGGCGCCGGTGCTGCTCGATTTCCTCGCGCGCCATCCGGCGGTGACCGCGCGCATGCTGCTCGCCGACCGCGTCGTCGATCTGATGGAGGAGGGCCTCGAAGTGGCGGTGCGCATCGCGCATCTCGAGGATTCCTCGCTCACCGCGGTGCGCGTCGGCGCGGTGCGCCGCGTGATCTGCGCCTCGCCCGCGTTCCTCGCCCGCCACGGGCGCCCGCGCCGCCCCGCCGATCTTAAGGACGCGCCGCTGGTGAGCTTCGCCGGCAGCCCCGTGCCCGATGCCTGGGATTTCGTCGAGAATGGCGCGACGCGGAGCTTCGTCCCCGCGGCGCAGCTCGTCGCGAACAGCAACGACGTGACGCTCGCCGCGGCCGAGGCCGGGTGCGGCTTCGTGCGCGCGCTCTCCTACCAGGTGGCGCCGCAGCTCCGCGCCGGCACGCTCGAGATCGTGCTCGCCGAATTCGAGACGCCGCCGTTGCCGGTGCACGTCGTCCACGTCGCCGGCCGCAAGGCGAGCGCGCGCGTGCGCAGCTTCGTCGACTTCGCGGTCGAGCGGCTGAGGAAGGACCTGGCGGCGATTTGAGCGGAGGCGGCTGAAGAAAAAAAGAAGCGCGTCCATGTCGCAATCCGGCGGCCCGTCTCGTCGTGTCATGGAGCCCATGATGATGGACCGGCGGCGATGAACGTCCTGACCGTCAACCTGCTACTCAGCACACTCATCTTCTGGATTGCAGCACGCCTTTATCTGCTTCCGCGGCTGCCCGAACTGGCGCCGCGGGCGGTACTCGTCCCAATTCTGCTTCTCCACGCGACGCGGCATCTCGGACTGATGTTTCTCGCGCCTGGCGCGGTCTATCCGGGGATGCCCTCGACCTTCGCATATCCGGCCGCCTTCGGCGATCTGCTCGCCGCGATCCTGGCGCTCGCCAGTTTGGCAACCTTGATCCGGCGCCGCGCCATCGCGGTCCCACTGCTTTGGGTATTCAGCATCGAAGGGTCGCTGGACCTCGTTGCGGCGATCGTGCTGGCGACGGTCCACACAGCCGATGCGGTCATGGGCCCGGCCTATTGGATACCGGCGGTCTGCGTTCCGGCATTGCTCGTTACCCACGCGATCGTCTTCATTCTGTTGTGGCGATACGGCGACCGCATCGTCCCGTGAGGCCAAGCAAGCTGAAGACGGCGTCCTTGCGTCGCTCCACCGAGCCGCGCTAGTTCCGGCTCGGGTCCCGAGCCTGCCGTCGCGAGCTGTCAGCGTGCCGAAGCCGAGCGCATCGCCGAAGATCAAACCGCCACGGCGCGCGCCGAAGGCGGACACGCGTCCGCTGCTCGCCATCGACGGCGATTCCTTCGCGCATCGCTCGTACCACGCCTTGCCCAAGACGATCCTGCGCCGCGCGGGCGCGCGCGGGCGCAAACAGGCCGGTGCGATCGTGGGCTTCGCCAATTTCCTGCTGCGGCTCTATCGGCAGGAGCAGCCGCGCGCCGTGCTGGTCGGCTGGGACAGCTTCGAAGGCGAGACCTATCGCCACAAGGCGTTTCCGGATTATCAGGGCGGCCGCGAATTCGACGACGCGCTGGTCGAACAGCTCGAGACCTTGCCCGAGTTCGTCGCGGCCTGCGGCTTCGCCAATGCCAAGGCGGCCGGCTACGAGGCCGACGACTTCCTCGCCGCGGCGGCGGCGGCCGAGACGCGGCGCGGCGGCCAGACGCGCGTGGCGAGCGGCGACCGCGACACGTTCCAGCTCGCGTCCGAGCGAACGACGATCCTCTACCCGCTGAAGGCCGGCGAGATGGCGCGCATCGGGCCGGCCGAGGTGCGCGCGCGCTACGGCGTCGAGCCCAGGCAGGTTCCGGATTTCATCGCGTTGCGCGGCGACCCCTCCGACCGGCTGCCGGGTGCCCCCGGTGTGGGTCCGATCGGCGCCGCCGCCATCGTGCGCCAATACGGCTCGCTCGAAGCGGCGCTCAGATCCGGCCGCTTCGCGCCGATCGCCGATCGGCTGCGCCTCTAC
>SBBV01000297.1 GCA_005240015.1 Candidatus Odyssella thessalonicensis
AGCTCAAGATCAACGAATACGGCGTCTTCCGCGGGGCCAAGCGCATCGCCGGCGAAACCGAGGAGTCGGTGTTCGCCACCGCCGATCTCCCCTACATCCCGCCCGAGCTGCGCGAGGATCGCGGCGAGATCGATGCCGCGCGCCAGGGCCGCCTCCCCAATCTGGTCGAGCTCGGCGACATCAAGGGCGATCTCCATTGCCGCAGCGACGCCAGCGACGGGCGCGATTCGCTCGAAGCGCTGGTGGCGGCCGCGAAGCGGCAGAAGCTCGCCTATATCGCCATCGTCGATCCGTGCCGGCGCATCGCCTCGGCCAACCGGCTCGACCTCGACGGGCTTGCGCGCCAGGGCGAGGCGATCGATCGCATCAATGCCGCGCAGCGCGACGTGCTCGTGCTGAAGGGCGTCGAGACCGCGATCCGCGAGGACGGCAGCCTCGATCTCTCCGACGAGGCGCTGGCCGGGCTCGATCTGGTCGTGGGCGCCGTCACCGACCAGCTGGCATTGCCGGCCGAGAAGCAGACCGCGCGCCTGCTGCGCGCGCTCGAGGCGAAGCGCCTCAGCATCCTCGCGCACCCGCTCAACCGCTACTTCCCGCAGCGCGCCGCGATCAGCTTCAACCTCGAGCGCGTGATCGCCGCGGCGACGGCGCGCGGCTGCTTCCTCGAGCTCAATGCGCGGCCGGAGCGGCTCGATCTCTCCGACGGAGCCTGCCGCGCCGCCAGGCACGCGGGCGTGCGCGTGGCGCTCGGCTCGGATGCCAGGAGCGGCGGCGAATTCGCCAATCTCCGCTGGGGCGTGCTCACCGCGCGCCGCGGCTGGCTCGAGCCCGGCGACGTGCTCAACACGCTCGACGCCGCCGCGGTGAAGGCGGCGCTCCGGCAGACGATGGGCTGACATATTTCCCGAGCATGCAATGTCCGCGCGGCGGATATGCATGCATCAATGGGCGGCGCGACGTTATGTATTCAAATTGGGGGATTGGGAGGCGCCCATGCTCCGGCTATCCAGAATCCTTCTCCTCGTCACCGCTGCCGCGTTCGCCTCGCTCTTCACGGCGCCGGCTCAGGCGTTCGTCGGCTATGGCGTCGAGGCCGGCACGCCGATGTACGACGCGCTGCAACGCGGCTACCGGCCCCCGCTCGAAGGCCGCGATTACTTCTACGCGCCGCCGGATCATCACATGCCGCCGCCCTGCCGCCTGCGCCGATACCGTTAGCACAGGTCAAACAAACAGGCTCGGCGTGTACGGCGTAGCGGCGCGCTGCGCGCGCCCTGCTGCCGCTGCGCGAGCGAGGAACAAAGGGAAATTTCGTCCCCGGTCCTGTACCGGTGGAAGCGGGGGCGCGCAGCGGGCCCCTACGGTTCTGGCGCCACCACCACCTGAACGGAACGGGCATCAACCCGCGCCACGCGGCGCCACCTGCTGCATCAGCGCGATCTTCTGCCAGATCTTGTTGGAGAGGTTGGTCGTGATCTGGCCGATGTCGCTCACCGCGGCAACCACGACCGGGTCCTTGCTGCTCTGCGCATAGAGGGCGGCGACCTTGGCTATGAGCGACAAGAGCTCCGAGCAGTAATCGAGATAGCGCCCCAAATCGTATGGGTTCATCCTGCGCTCGGGCGAGGAGGCGGTGGAGACGGCGCCCTCGACCAAGGTGCTCGGATCCTTGGTGAGCTGGTGCATGTCGATCACGTGCGCGATCGAGCGCAGCTCGTGCAGCGCCGCCAGCGCCTGGCGCCGCTTCCAGCGCAGCTCGAACGTGACGAGGAAGAAGATCGCAGCACCCATCAGCAACAGGATGTTGAAGCCCGATTCGATGCCCTGCAGGATGCCGTAGACGTTGGTGCCCTCGCGCTTCACCTCGATCTGGCCGCCGGCATAGGCGAGCAGCGCGATCCCGCCGATAACGACGGCGACGGTGCCGGCGCGGAGCGCATAAGCCGGCGCCGCGATGCGCAAGGCGCGCGCGCCGCTCTCGCGCGCCACCGCGATGAGCTCGGCGCAGACCTTGGCCAGGCTCGCCTCGGGGAAGCGCTCGACGATGCGCCGGCGCAGCGTCTCGAGCGTTGCCACGATGCGTTCGGAATCGAGCGTTCGGTACATGGTCCCCCGCGTGCTTCGCGCCCCCTGTTGTCGCCGAACCTAGCGCGGCCGCCGCGGCCGAGGGAACGGGTTCCCGGCGGCTGGTTCAATTGTCGGTGATCCGGGAGCCGGGGCGTCCTTGGCTCGTTCACTCCGAGCGCAGACGACCGTCCGCCGATGAACTCGAAGGAGACGACGATGAGCAACACTTCCCGCGCGCTCGCCGCTGCATTGGCCCTGGCTGCAGGCGCGAGCCTCGCCGGCGCGGCCAAGGCCGAAGGCTATGTCTATTATTATTACGACACGCCGACCTACACTTACACCTATCAGCCGCGCGTCTATTACTACAGCGATCCCGTGGTCGTCGCGCCGGCGCCGCGCGTCTACTACTACAGCGAACCGCGCGTCATCGTGCGCTCCAACACGACCTACTACTACGGCCACTCGAACCACGATCACTATTCGCCGTCGACCGGCGGCTACGTGGCCGTGCCCTACGGCTACACGCCGCCCGGCCTCTCGATCACCTCGCCGCTCGGCACCTACGCGCCGTTCTATGGCGGCTGGAATTCCTACAGCAACGAGGAAGCCGGCGGCTACGACCGCTACCGGACCACGACCGATCAGTGAGCCGGCGCCTGCGGCGCAAAGCGAGAGGGCGATCCCGCGAGGGATCGCCCTTTTCTTGTGCGCGCGTAACGGGTGACCGCGGGCGACGGCCCGCGCTCAACCGCACCATCGAATCGCCGAGGGACCGGACGGATGCGGCTGCTGGCCGTGCAGCCGACGCGCTATTCGCGCATCGTTTTCCTGAGTTGCTGCTTCAAGGGGTCGAAGGCCGCGAACTGGATTCCGCCGGGAACGGCTTCATCCAAATTGAGGCGGCCGCGCAGATGCGCCTCCTCGTGCTGATACAGGCGCGCTTTCAAGCCGTCGAATTTCTCCCTCCGGCGCTTGCCGTTCCTGTCCGTCCACTCGAGAACGACCCATTCCGGCCGCTCCACGTCGGCGGCGACGAGCGCGGCGCTGATGCAGAGCTCACGGTAGAAATTCGTCGTGGCGGATTTCTCGACGATCTCGGGGTTGAGGAACACCTCGATCCCGTCGTCCATCCAGATGATGAAGACCGACTTGCTTTCGCCGATCTGGGGAGCGGCCAAGCCGCGTCCCGCGCCGGTCACGGAACGGTAGCGGCGCAAGACGCCCTCGAGGCGCTCTGCGACCTCGAGTCCCTCCGCCACGGAGACCTTCTCGGTTTGCCGGCGCAACACCGGATCGCCCGCATAGACGATCTCGGGAATCTCCGCGAGCACCCGTTCAAAGACCTTGAGCCGCTTCGCGATTTCCTCGGTCATCGGACAATCCGGCGGTTTCGCCTCCTTCGCCAAGGCCTCGCAGGGCATCCTGCCTGCACGAGGATGGAGATCAGTCCTGCGAAGCGCGAAAACGGCGAAGCAGGATGGTGGAGCTGAGGGGGATCGAACCCCTGACCTCCGCATTGCGAACGCGGCGCTCTCCCAGCTGAGCTACAGCCCCGCACCAAGGCGAGAAATCCGGGCGGATGAGGGGCTTAGCCTGGCCCCGCCGCCGTTGGGAGGCCGGAATATCGGCATGGGGTCCCACCCTGTCAAGGCGGAGAGGCCTCGGGAGACCCGGGTGCGGCGCCGTGCTCGCCGCGCCGCCGCGGCCGGATGACGCGCGCACCGGGCCTGGTGCCGGCAAAACGCGCGCCGCCCAAGGCTCCCTTCTCGACCAGGCCCACGAAGGCCTCGTACATCGAGCAATATTCGGCGTGGCTGTCGACGCCGGTGCGGATGCAGGTCTCCTCGCGCAGGCGCCGGTACATGGCGAGGCGGTCTTTCAAGATCGGGACCCAGAGCGCCGAGAGATTGACGACGCGGACCTCGTGGAAGCCGGCCGCGCGCAGGAGGCCGAGATACTGGTTGATGGTCTGCACCGATTGGGCCGCGATGCCCTTCCACATCATCGCGCGGTCGGCGTCCGTCAGCCCCGCGCCGGCGATCCAGTCGGTGAAGGCGAGGCGGCCGCCCGGCTTCAACACGCGGAACGCCTCGGCGAGCGCCTTCCCCTTGTCGGCGAGGTGCAAGAGCGCCTCCTGCGAGAGCACGGCGTCGAAGGTCTCGGGCGGAAACGGCAGCGCGTGGGCGTCGCCGCGCAGGAAGCGCACGCGGCGCGAGAGGTTCACGCGCCGCGTGAGATCGACGGCGCCCTTGATCCGACCCTCGTTGTAGTCGAGGCCGACGACGCGGCAGCGCCGGCTCAGGGCCTGATAGCGCGCCGGGCCGCCGAGGCCGCAGCAGAGGTCGAGCACGAGATCGTCGCTGCGGATGCCGGCGGCGCGCGCGAGCTCGTCATTGGCGGCAAGCCCGCCATAGTGGTCCTGGTCGTGCGGGAACACGTCCTCGGGCTTGAGGCGCTCGAGCGAGCCGCGCGCCTCCTTGACGCGCCAAAGCACGTCTGCCGCCGAGATCGGGTGGCGGTCGTAGAAGGCGAGGACGTGCGCGGCCGCGTCGTCCGGGGCAGCGGGGCCGGGCTCGGAGGTCATCGCTTCGCCTTGAAGAAATCGCGCATCAGCGCCGCCGCCTCGCGCTCGGCGATGCCGCCATAGACCTCGGGCGCGTGGTGGCAGGTGGGCTGGCCGAAGAAGCGGGGCCCATGCTCGACCGCGCCCATCTTGGGGTCGGCGGCGCCGAAATAGAGCCGGCGGATGCGCGCGAAGCTGATCGCCGCCGCGCACATCGCGCAGGGCTCGACGGTCACGTAGAGATCGCAGTCGGGCAGGCGCGGCGCGCCCGCGGCCGCGGCGGCGGCGCGAAGGGCGAGGATCTCGGCATGGGCGGAGGGATCCTTCTTCTCCTCCGTGCGGTTGCCGGCACGGGCGAGGATGGCGCCGCTGCGCGCATCCACGATCACGGCGCCCACCGGCACTTCGCCGCGCGCCGCGGCGGCGCGGGCCTCGTCGAGCGCCGCCGTCATCGGCGACGTGTCGCGCGCGGGTTTCGAGTCCATTAGTCCTTGCGGTCGCATTGTCTTGGGGTGGCGCGAAACCTATCCTCGGCGGCGTGCTTTGGCTAGCAACGCGAATCGGCCGGCGCTTCGGCGGTGACGGCAAAGGAAAATTCACAGGGAGCCGGGGAGGCGGGGAGAAGGTTACTTGGCGCGCTTCGCGCGCATTTTCTTGTCTCCCCGGCTCCCCGCCTCCCTGTTTACTTTGCTTCGCTTCAATCGAATCAACCTTGGCCCGATTGAGATAGATTAGACCGCATGGCTCGCCCCATCATCGGCATCACGCTCGATTCGGAGCCGCCCGGCGGCTATTCGAAGTTTCCCTGGTATGCGCTGCGCGAGAACTATTTCGCGGCGGTGACGGCGGCGGGCGGCCTGCCGGTAGCCCTTCCGCACGAGCCTCCAATGGCTGCGGCCTATCTCGACGAGATCGACGGCCTCGTCGTGACGGGCGGCGCCTTCGACGTCGATCCCGCCTTCTATGGCGGCGGCGCCAAGCACGCGACCGTCAAGACCAAGGATCGGCGCACCGCATTCGAATTGGCGGTCACCAAGGGCGCGCTCGAGCGCGACATGCCGGTGCTCGGCATCTGCGGCGGCCAGCAGCTCCTGCACGTGGTGCTGGGCGGCACGCTGATCCAGCACATTCCCGAAGCGGTGCCCCAGGCGCTCGCGCACGAGCAGCCCAATCCGCGCGATCAGGCCGGACACGAGGTCAAGGTCGTGCCGGGCACGCTGCTGCACCGCATCGTCGGCGCCGAGTCGCTCGCCGTGAACAGCGCCCATCACCAGGCGGCGAAGGACGTGCCGGAGGGCGTCGTCGTCGATGCGCTGGCGCCCGACGGTGTCATCGAGGGCATCGAGGCGCCGCGCTACCGCTTCTGCCTCGGCGTGCAGTGGCACCCCGAGTTCCACATCAGCGAAGGCGATCGCAAGATCTTCACCGCGTTCGTCGAAGCCGCGAAGAAATGACTCGGCGCCAATTCCTTATCGTCATCCCGACCGAAGCGAGCCGCTCTTGCGGCTCC
>SBBV01000541.1 GCA_005240015.1 Candidatus Odyssella thessalonicensis
GCTCGGCGTCGAGACATCGGTATCGGGCCGGAGCTGGCGCGAGCGGGTCTCCGACGAACGCACCGCGCGCGCCATCGCGCAGCAACTGGGATTGCCCGAGATCGTCGCGCGGCTGCTCGCGGCGCGCGGGCTCAATGCCGAAACCGCGCCGGCGTTCCTCGAGCCGCGTCTGCGCGAGCAGCTCCCGGACCCTGCGCATTTGAAGGACATGGAGAAGGGCGCGGCACGGCTCGCCGATGCGGTGATGGCCGGCGAGCGCATCGCGGTGTTCGGCGACTACGACGTCGACGGCGCCACCTCGGCGGCGCTGATCCATCGTTATCTCGCGCAGCTCGGCGCGGCGCCGATCGTCTACGTGCCCGACCGCATGAAAGAGGGCTACGGCCCCAACGCGCCGGCCCTGCTGAAGCTCGGCGCCGAGGGCGCCAAGGTGATCGTCACGGTCGATTGCGGGATCTTGGCGCATGCACCGCTCGCGGCGGCGGCGGCAGCGGGCCTGCACGTGATCGTCGTCGATCACCACGCGGCCGAGCCTGCGCTGCCGCCCGCTTACGCCGCGATCAACCCGAACCGCCTCGACGAGACGAGCCCGCACAAGACGCTCGCCGCGGTCGGCGTCGCGTTCCTCTTGCTGGTCGCGCTCAACCGCGAGCTGCGCCGGCGCGGCCATTTCCGCGACGTTGCGCAAGGCGGCGTATCGTCGACGCGGCGCGAGCCTGATCTCCTGACGCTGCTCGACCTCGTGGCGCTCGGCACGGTTTGCGACGTGGTGCCGCTCACCGGCCTCAATCGCGTGCTGGTCGCGCAAGGGCTGAAGGTCATGGCAAGGCGCACGAATACGGGTATCGCCGCCTTGGCCGATGTGGCGCGCATCAACGAGCCGATGGGCGCGTTCCACAGCGGCTTCCTGCTGGGGCCGCGCGTCAACGCGTGCGGCCGCGTCGGCGAATCGGCGCTGGGTTGGCGCCTGCTCGCCACCGACGATCCGATCGAGGCCAAGCAGCTCGCCGAGCGCCTCGATGCGCACAACCGCGAGCGCCAGGCGATCGAGGCCGAGGTGCTGGCGCAGGCGGTGGTGCGCGCCGAGGAGCAGGCGGCGCTCGGCCGCGCCGTGGTCACCGTGGCGGGGCGCAACTGGCATCCCGGCGTCGTCGGCATCGTCGCGAGCCGCGTCGTCGAGCGCCTCGGCCGGCCGGCTTGCGTCGTCGGCATCGTGGAGAACACGGCCGGGAATGTCGGCAAAGGCTCGGGGCGCTCGATCGCCAGCGTCGATCTCGGCGCGGCCGTGATCGCCGCGCGCCAGGCCGGGCTGCTCGTCAACGGCGGCGGGCACAAGATGGCGGCCGGCTTCACCGTCGAGGAAGCGAAGATCGAGGCGTTCGGCGCCTTCCTCGCGGAGCGCCTGGCACCCGCCGTCACCGCCGCCGGCGGCACGCCCGCGCTCACGATCGACGCCGCGCTGGCGCCCGACGGCGCCACGCGCGCTCTCTTGCTCGAACTGGAGCGCCTCGCGCCATTCGGCGTCGGCAATGCCGAGCCGCGCTTGGCACTCATCTCGGCCCGCATCGCCTATGTCGATCCGGCGGGGGACTCCCATCTCCGCGTCACGATCCCGCTCGAGCGCGGTGGGCGCTTGAAGGCGATCGCGTTCCGCGCGGCCGGCACGCCGCTCGGCGACGCGCTCATCGCGCATCGCGGCGGTGCGCTGCATTTGGCCGGACACCTCCGCGCCGACCGCTGGAACGGCCGCGACGACGTGCAGTTCGTGATCGAAGACGCGGCGGTCGTGCGAAACTGAGTTTCAGCGCCGGTCGCAGATGATGTTGTACATGCCGCGTACGCCGACGCTGAGCCCGATCTTGCGTTCCTGCAGCCAGGCGCCAAGCACGCCCTGGGCATAGGGGTCTGGACTGAAAGAGCCGTTCTCGAACACGATCGTGCCGTCTTTCGCCATCCGGTAGCGGCCGGGGGTCCCCTTGCCGTCCTTGTAGATCTCGCCGCTCACGATGTGCAGCTCGATCCCCATCATGTTGCAGGCGTAGAGGCCGGGCGTGATCGCGCCTTGCTTCAGATGCGGCTTCGGCTCGGTGCCGGCCGGACGCAGCATCCAGAAGAGATGCGGCTCGGTCTTGCCGTCGGCGAACTGGACCCGGCAGAAGCCGCGCTCCACCGAGACGACTTTGCCGGTCTTGTTCTGGCGCGTCGTCACCTTTTTGCCGGTCACACATTCCTTGTCGGATTTGAACTCGCCTTCGGCCGCCATGGCGGGAAAGGCCGATGCGAGCGCCGCCGCGGCCGCGAAGGTCTACTTCAAGCTTTTCACGATTTTCCTCGTCGAACCGGAGACGACGACTTGTCCGCCGCCGCAGTGCACGGGGTCAATAGGCCGAACGGATGATCCCGCGATTGTTGCGAGACTTCGACGCAGGATGGCGCTGACGCCGCGGGTCCGGCGTGGCATAGAACGCGCCGGAGAATCGATCGCGAGCACACCATGTACATCCCGAATCACTTCAAGGAAGACCGCCCCGAGGTCCTCGGCGCGTTCATGCGCGAGCATCCGTTCGCGACGCTGGTGTCGCTGGGCGGCGAGGGGCTCATCGCGACGCATCTGCCGATGCTGTGGGACCCGGAGCCGGCGCCGTTCGGCACGCTCACCGGCCACATCGCGCGGCCCAATCCGCACGCGAAGGTGGGCGCCGATGTCGAGACGCTCGCGATCTTTCACGGGGCCCAGGCCTACATCTCGCCCAACTGGTATCCCTCGAAGCGCGAGCACGGCAAGGTCGTGCCGACCTGGAACTACATCGCCGTGCACGCCTACGGCCCGCTGAAGCTCATCGACGATGCCGAATGGCTGCGCCGGCTCGTGACGCGCCTGACCGAGCTGCACGAGAGCTTCTCGGCGGTGCCGTGGCAGATCAGCGATGCGCCGCCGGCGTTCATCGATCAGATGCTGAAAGGCATCATCGGCGTGGAAATCCCGCTCACGCGCGTCGAGGGCAAATGGAAGCTGAGCCAGAACCGCCCCGCCACCGATCAGGCCGGCACCGTCGCCGGCCTCGAAGCACGGGCCGATCCCGATTCGCGCGCGATGGCCGCGGCGATGCACGCGTTGCAAGATAACTGACGCCGGGCGCACGGTGTTCATTGCGTGGGGGCGCGCTGCGCGCGCCCTGCCGCCGCGCGAGAGCCATCGAAAGTGTGGGCGGGCGGCCGACGCTCACTTCGCAGCGCCCAACTGTCGGGACCAGGGCGCGCGCAGCGCGCCCCTACGCGATGTACCGCCCGAGCCGCACCGCGGTCTGCCCCGGCTGCAGGCGGCGCGAGGGCATGATCAGCACGCAGTCGTCGTAGGGTGTCGTCACCGGCTCGGCACCGTCGTGGGCGAGCAGCGA
>SBBV01000288.1 GCA_005240015.1 Candidatus Odyssella thessalonicensis
ATGATGAATTCCGAGATCGCGACCTCGGTGGCGCTCGGCGCCAAGCTCATCGTCGTCGTGCTCGACAACCGCGGCTTCGGCTGCATCCACCGCCTGCAGCAGGCCTCGGGCGCCGCGGCCTTCAACAACCTCCGCGACGGCGCGTCGCCGCGGATCGATTTCGCGGCCCATGCGCGGAGCCTCGGCGCCGGCGCGGTGAAGGTCGACGGCATCGCCGCGCTGGAGGCGGAGCTGGCCCGAGCGCGGCGGGCCAAGGCGACGTCCGTCATTGTGATCGAGACCGACCCGGCCGTGTCGACGGCGGCGGGCGGCGCGTGGTGGGACGTGGCGGTGAGCGATGCGCCCCGCAGCGCCGCGGCGCGGCGCGCGCGTCGCGCCTACGAGTCCAACCGCCGCCGACAGGTCTTGGGGGCGTGACGTCCGTGCCGCTGCGCCTCGGAATCAACCCGCTCACCTGGAGCAACGACGACATGCCCGAGCTCGGCGCCGCCACGCCGCTCGAGACCTGTCTTTCCGAAGCCAAGGCAGCGGGCTACGCCGGCGTCGAGCTCGGCAACAAGTTCCCGCGCAAAGCCGAAACGCTGCGCCCGATCCTGGCGCGGCACGGCCTCGACCTCGTCTCGGGCTGGTACAGCGCGCGTCTGCTCGAGCGCTCGGTCGCCGACGAGATTGCTGCCGCCGCAGATCACGCAGCGCTGCTGTCGGCGCTGGGTTGTAACGTGATGGTGTTCGCGGAAATGTCGGGCTGCGTGCACGGCCAGCGCAAGACGCCGGTCTCCCGCCGGCCGGTCTTGCCGGAAAACCGGTGGAAAGAGTTCGGCGCCCGCCTGACGGCGATGGCGGCGCATCTCGAGAGCCGCGGACTGCGCCTCGCCTATCACCACCACATGGGAACGGTGGTGGAGACCGAGGCAGAGATCGACCGGCTCATGGCCGCGACCGGCCCGGCGGTGGGCCTGCTGCTCGACACCGGCCATCTCATCTATGCCGGCGGCGACCCCGTCGCCGTCGCGCAACGCCATGCTGCGCGCATCGTCCATGTACATTGCAAGGATGTGCGCGCCGCCGTTTTGGCGGCCGTGAGGGCGCGCGGCTCGAGCTTTCTCGATGCGGTGCTGGACGGCGTCTTCACGGTCCCCGGCGACGGCATGGTCGATTACAAACAGGTATTGCCGCCGCTGAAGCGCGCGGGCTATCGCGGCTGGCTCGTGGTCGAAGCCGAGCAGGACCCGGCCAAGGCCCATCCGCTCACCTATGCGCGCCTGGGGTATAAGACGCTCTCGGCGGTGGCCCGCGAGATCTGGGGCTAGGAGGCTAGCATGGCGCTCCACATCACCGCGCATCGAGCCGGCTTCGGCCCGGGCCTCACGACGATCACGCACTGCGACGATGCCGAGGAGCCCACCGGCATCGGCTTCGCGGTGTTGACGCTCGGCGCCGGCGAAATCTATCGCGAGACGACACCGTCTGAATGCGCGTTCCTGCTCATGTCGGGCAATGCCGTCGTCACCGTAGGGAATCGCCAAGAGCGTATCGGCCGGGCCTCGCTGTTCGACGATAGCCCGAGCGCCGTGCACCTGGCGGTACATGCCGAGCTCAAGATCGAGGCCGAGAGCGCGTGCGAGTTTACGGTCTATCGCACCGCCAACCGGAAGCCGTTCGCGCCGCGCGTGTTCCTGCCGGCCGACACGGCCGACGAGCACCGCGGCAAGGGCCAGGTCGGCGGCGCGTGCCTCAGGCTCGTGCGCACGATCTTCGACCGCACGAAGGCCGATCCCAACGCCGAGCTCGTGCTCGGCGAGGTCGTGACGCTGCCGGGGCGGTGGTCGAGCTATCCGCCCCATCACCATCCGCAGCCCGAGATCTACCACTATCGCTTCACGCACGAGCAGGGCTACGGCCACGCCGAGCTCGGCGAAGAGGTGCTCAAGATCCGGCAATACGACACGGTGAAGATCCTCGCCGGCAATGACCATGCGCAATGCGCGGCGCCCGGCTACGGCATGTATTACGCCTGGGTGATCCGCCACCTGCCGGGCAATCCCTACACGGTGCCCGAGTTCACGGCCGAGCATCGCTGGACGATGGAG
Source organism: Candidatus Odyssella thessalonicensis (assembly GCA_005240015.1). Taxonomy (GTDB): domain Bacteria; phylum Pseudomonadota; class Alphaproteobacteria; order Bin65; family Bin65; genus SBBV01. The sequence continues at coordinate 2,091 of SBBV01000288.1, forward strand.
CCGGGCGCGGCGGTCTGGCGGCCCAAGGGCCTCGACGATGCCTGACGCGATGCCGGCGGGCCGCGCGCTCGATTTCATCGCCATGGGGCGCGCCGCGGTCGACCTCTACGGCGAGCAGATCGGCGGCAGGCTCGAGGACATGACGAGCTTCGCCAAGTATCTCGGCGGCTGCCCGGCCAACATCTCGGTCGGCGCCGCGCGCCTCGGCTTGAGGCCGGCGATGATCACGCGCGTCGGCGACGAGCACATGGGCCGCTTCGTGCGCGAGACGCTGGCGGCCGAAGGCGTCGACGTGAGCCACGTGAAGACCGATCCCAAGCGTCTCACCGCGCTCGTGATCCTCGGCATCCGCGACCGCGAGACCTTCCCGCTCATCTTCTATCGCACCGATTGCGCCGACATGGCGATCGCACCCGACGATTTCGACGCCGCCTTCATCGCCCGCGCCAAGGCGCTCGTCGTCACCGGCACGCATTTCTCGCGCCCCGATATCGACGCCACCTGCCGCACAGCGATCCGCCATGCGCGGGCGGCCGACACCAAGGTCGTCTTCGACATCGATTACCGACCGGTCCTGTGGGGACTTACCAGCCCCGGCCTCGGCGAAAACCGGTTCGTCGCCTCCGACACGGTATCGGCGCATCTCCAGACGATCGTGCCGCTCTGCGACCTCGTCGTCGGCACCGAAGAGGAGATCCACATCGCCGGCGGCAGCGAGGACACGCTCGCGGCGCTGCGGCGCTTGCGCGAGATCTCGCGCGCCACGCTGGTGCTGAAACGTGGCGCCCAGGGCTGCATCGTCTTTACCGGCCCGATCCCGAACCGGCTCGAAGACGGCATCGTCGGGCCCGGCTTTCCCGTGGAAGTCTTCAACGTGCTCGGCGCCGGCGACGGCTTCATGGCCGGATTGCTGCGCGGCTGGCTCACCGGCGCCGACTGGACCGAGTCGTGCCGCATCGCCAATGCCTGCGGCGCGCTCGTCGTGGCGCGCCACGGCTGCGCGCCGGCCATGCCGAGCTGGGCCGAGCTTGCCGATTTCCTCGCCCGCGCCGCGAAGGGAGAAACGCCGGCCGCGCTGCACGAGGATGCGCGCATCGCCCACCTCCACCGCACCACGACCGGGCGCAAGCCTTGGCCGGAGGTGTGCGCGTTGGCGTTCGACCATCGCTGGCAGTTCGAGGAGCTGGCGCAGAAGCACGGCAAGGGCGCCGCGGACATCCGGCATGTCAAGAAGCTGATCGCGGCGGCGATCCGACGCGCCGGCGAGGGCGTGCGCGGGGCCGGCGTGATCCTCGACGACCGCTTCGGCCGCGACGCGCTTCATGCGCTGAGCGGACGCGGGCTCTGGATCGCACGGCCGGTCGAGCAGCCGCGCACCACGCCGCTGGTCTACGAGCATGGACCCGACATCACCACGACATTGCGCGCCTGGCCCGCCGAGCACATCGTCAAGGTCCTCATCTACTACCAGCCCGACGATCCCCCCGAGCTGCGCGCCACGCAGGAACAGCGCGTCGCAGGGCTGCTGCGCGCCTGCGTCGCCACCGGCCACGAATTCCTCCTCGAGATCATCCCGCCGCGCAGCGAGCCGGGGGCCGACGGGGCGAGCGTGATCGGAGCGGTCGAGCGCTTCTACGCCGCCGGCATCCGGCCCGATTGGTGGAAGCTGCCGCCGCTGCCCGATGCCGCCGCCTGGCGCAAGCTCGGCGACATCGTCCGCGCCAACGACGCGCAGTGCCGCGGCATCCTCGTGCTCGGCCAGGACGTCTCGGAGGCGCAGCTCATGGATGCGTTCGACGCCGCGGCAGACGAGCAGGCAGTGCGCGGTTTCGCGATCGGCCGCTCAATCTTCTGGGGACCGGCGGCGGCGTGGTTCGCGGGCGAGATCGGCGATGCCGCCGCGATCGACGCCGTGGCCGAGAACTATGCACGCGTCGTCGCGATCTGGCGCGCGCGCCGGCGCCGCGGCTAGGCGCATGCCCGACAAGGCGCTGGAGAAACGCCATCGCGCCGCCTGCGCGATCGCGCGCGAGGCCGGAGCGCTCATGCGCCGGTTGTTCGCGCGCCGCGCCGCCGGCACGTATGAGCTCAAGGGCGATCATGACTACCTCACCGAGGCCGACGGCAGGGTCGAGCGGCTGATCGTGAAGCGTATCGAGGAGGCGTTTCCAGGCGACACCGTGTTCGGCGAGGAGGGCGGCGGACGCATGTCGTCGCAGGTGTGGGTCATCGACCCGATCGACGGAACCGCCAATTTCGCGCGCGGCATTCCGCATTTCTGCACTTCGATCGCGTTCGTGCGCGAGGGGCGCACCGCGCTCGGCGCCATCTGCAATCCGGTGCTGAACGAGCTGTTCGCGGCGCGGCGCGGCGGCGGCGCCACACTCAACGGCAAGCCGATGCGCGTCAGCGGCACCACCGATATCCGCCGCGCCACCTTCGAGCTCGGCTGGTCGACCCGGCGGCCGCTCGCCGACTATGTGGCGATGGTGGGCAGGGTCACGGCCACGGGCGCCGGCTTCCAGCGCGCCGGCTCGGGCGCGCTCGGCATCGCCTATGTGGCGGCCGGGCGCATCGACGGCTATGCCGAGCTGCACATCAACGCCTGGGACGCGCTGGCCGGATTGCTCATGGTCGAGGAAGCGGACGGGCGGACCAACGATTTCCTCGGCAAGAACGGCTTGACCGAGGGCAATCTCGTGGTGGCCGCGACGCCGGGCCTCTATCCGGCCCTCTTCGCCGCGGCGGCCGCCGGCGCCTGATCGCCTGGAGGCGATGCCGTCGCGATGCTAAGCTGAAGCAAGAGAAGCGATGCGGGCAGCCGGCGATGTACCGGTGAGGCCCGCGCAGAAACGGAGGAAACATCATGGCGATCGCCGGAATGTCCGGGCGGTACGCGCTTGCCGCCGTTGTCTCGGTGCTTGGCGCCATCGGTTCGGGCCACGCTCAGGCGCAAGGCAACCTCGTCCTCTATTGCGCGGTGCAGGAGGAGTGGTGCCGCGCCATGGTCAATGCGTTCGAGCGCAAGACCGGCATCAAGGTGGCGATGACGCGCAAGAGCTCGGGCGAGTTCTACGCCCAGGTGAAGGCCGAATCGGCCAATCCGCGCGGCGATATCTGGTGGGGCGGAACTGGCGACCCGCACATGCAGGCCGCGGAGGAAGGCCTGACCCAGCCCTACCGCTCGCCCAACATGGCCGGCCTCCACGACTGGGCAGTGCGGCAGTGGCAGCAATCGAAGGAGCGCGCGGTGGGCGTCTATGCCGGGGCGCTCGGCTTCGGCTTCAACACCAAGCTGCTCGCTGCCAAGAACCTGCCCGAGCCCAAATGCTGGGCCGATCTGCTCAATCCAAAGCTCAAGGACGAAGTCCAGGTCGCCGACCCCAACTCCTCGGGCACCTCCTACACCATGCTGGCGACGATGGTGCAGCTGATGGGCGAGGATGCGGCGTTCGATTATCTCAAGAAGCTTCACCGCAACATCAACCAATACACGAAGTCGGGCGCGGCACCGGCCAAGGCGACCAGCACCGGCGAGACGCTGGTCGGCATCACCTTCCTCCACGACATGGTGACGTTCATCGTCGGCAAGGCGCCGATCAAGACCGTGGCGCCGTGCGAGGGCACCGGCTACGAGATCGGCTCGATGAGCATCATCAAGGGCGCGCGTAATCTCGAGAACGCGAAGAAATGGTACGACTGGGCGCTGACCACGGAGGCGCAGTCGATCGGCGCGGCGGCGAAGGCGTTCCAGGTGCCCTCGCACCGCGAGGCCAAGCCGCCGGACGAGGCGCCGGATTTCAGGACCATCAAGTTCATCCAATACGACTTCGCCAAATATGGCTCGTCCGCCGAGCGCCGGCGCCTGCTCGCGAAGTGGGACAAAGAGGTGAAGAGCCTGCCCAAATGATCCGCGGCGCCCGCTGATCGCGCGTCAGGCGCGCCATGGCGCGGTCGGCGGCGCTTTGGCTGGTGGCGGGCTGGCTCGGCTACGCCGTCCTCCCCTGGTACCTCGTCGAGGGCAGCTTCGCCGGGTATCCGGCCGGCGCCGCGGGCAGCGGGTTGGTAATGGGCCTCGTCGGCGGCAAGGCCTGGCTCCTACCACTACTGCTCCCACTCGTGGCCGCGACGGCCGCGCCGGTCCTGCGAACTGAACCGGCACGGGCGACGGCCCTGGCCGGCGCCGGGATCGCGGGCCTCGCCTGGTTGGTCCTCGAAGGCTTTGCCATCGGCCATCGCGGCTGGTCGGCCGAATGGCTGGCGGCGCTGCTGGGAGCGCCCGGGCCGAAGCAGGGCGGCATGGGCTACGGCGCGTTCTTGACCGCGCTCGCCTTCCTGATGCTGCTCTGCCACGGGCTCGCCGCGCGCGGCTTTTGCCGCGGCGATGCGTTCACCGCGTCGGCGATCGGCCTCGTCGTGGCGCTGATCGCGCTGTTCGTGCTGTTCCCGATCCTGCAGATGCTCGCCAGTGCGGCGAAGGACAATGCCGGCCGCTTCGCGGCCGGCGAGATGGCGGCGAAGTTCACCGACTCGTCGATCTGGGGCCTTGACTGCGTCTATTCGGGCCTGCGCTGCGGCGTCGCCTGGAACACGCTGTTCCTGGCGCTCGCGGTCGGCGTCTGCGCGACGGCGCTGGGCCTCGCCTTCGCGCTCATCGCCACGCGCACCGCCATGCGCATGAAGGGCCCGCTGCGCGCGCTCACCGTCCTTCCGATCATCACGCCGCCTTTCGTGATCGGCCTTGCCGTCATCCTGCTGTTCGGCCGCTCGGGTGCGGTTTCGGCGCTGCTGTTCGACTGGTTCGGCATCGCGCCCTCGCGCTGGGTCTACGGCTTTCCCGGCGTCTTCCTCGCGCAGATGCTGGCGTTCACGCCGATCGCGTTTCTCGTACTCATCGGCGTGGTGCAGGGGATCAGCCCCTCGCTTGAGGAAGCGTCGCAGACGTTGCGTGCGAGCCATTGGGCGACGTTCCGCACCATCTCTCTGCCGCTGATGCGGCCGGGCATCGCCAACGCGTTCCTGCTCACCTTCGTCGAGAGCATGGCCGATTTCGGCAACCCGCTCGTGCTGGGCGGCAATTTCGAGGTGCTCTCGACCAAGATCTTCTTCGCCGTGGTCGGCGCGGCGCACGATCAGGGCCGCGCCGCGGTGCTGGCGATCGTGCTACTCGCCTTCACGCTGGGGGCATTCTACGCGCAGCACCGCTGGCTCGGCCGCCGCGTCTACACCACC
>SBBV01000155.1 GCA_005240015.1 Candidatus Odyssella thessalonicensis
CTCGGAGAATCCGCCGAAATCGCGCTCGAGGCGGTCCATCAATTCCGCAGGCGGCGCGCCCCCGCCGGGCGCCATCGATTGCCAGAAGAAGCTGTGGTTCCACACCTGTGCGGCATTGTTGAAGATCGCGCGCTGCTTGGCCGCACGCGCCTGCGCGGTGCTCGCGATGATGGTCTCGAGGTCCTCGTCCGCGAAGTCGGTATCCTTCACTAGGCCGCACAGTTTGTCGAAATAGGTCTTCTGATGCTTGTCGTGGTGGAGACGCAGCGTCTCGGCGCTCATGTGCGGCTCGAGCGCGTCGTATGCAAACGGCAATGGCGGGCATTCAATGCGCATGCTGCGGCGGAATCCCTGATCGACGTTGAAGAATTCGGGAGTATCACGAAAACGGGCCGATGCTGGCCGAGTTCCTGGCAGCGCTTGCCGCACCTCGCTGGCTGTGCCGGACGCACGCTTCGGGAACCGGAGCGTGCAACGCGCGTTCCCCGCCTGCGTTGGCGGCAGCGGTATGTGACCGCCTTCCGATGCCGCCATGGTGCGACAGGCCGGCGGACCCTGGCCGGCGCTCCGCGAAAGCCGCGGTTAGCTTTGCTCCGCGAATTATCATAAGGTATGTCTTTCCGGGCTGACGCGGGGGCTCGAGGTCAGCTGCCACGAGAGGAACGGAGCCGAGATGCCCTATTCCACGGGCGACATCGCCGCGAAACTCCCCTATCTGCGCCGCTATGCGCGCGCGCTCACCGGCAGCCAGGCGACTGGCGACGAATACGTGCGGACCTGCCTCGAGGTGATCGCGCGCGACCGCCACCAGATCTCCGAGAAGGTCGATCTGCAGACCGAGCTGTTCCGCCTGTTCCACAAGGTCTACGCCGCCGCCGACCCGCGCATGCCTCATCCGGGCCGGCCCGGCGCCAGCGAGCCGGCGCTGCGCACGGTGATGGCGCTGCCGCCGATCGAGCGGCAGGTGCTGCTGCTCTCGGCACTCGAGCGCTATTCCTTCGGCGACGTCGCCTACATCCTCGACGTGCCCGAAGAGACGGTGCGCGACCTCTTCAACCGCGCGCAGGAATCGATGATGAGCCTCGCTGCGGCGAAGGTGCTCATCATCGAGGACGAGCCGGTGATCGCGCTCGAGCTGAAGTCGATCGTGGAGAGCCTCGGCCACAGCGTCGTCGGCACCGCGGACCGCGAGAAGGAGGCGGTGGCCATCGCCAACCGCACCACGCCCAATCTCGTGCTCGCCGACATCCAGCTGGGCGGCGACGACAGCGGCATCGAGGCGGTGCGCCGCATCCTGGAGAAGCACAGCGTGCCGGTGATCTTCATCACCGCCTATCCCGAGCGCCTCCTCACCGGCAAGGGCGTCGAGCCCACCTTCATCATCTCGAAGCCCTACGATCCCAGCATGGTGCGCGCCGCGGTCTCGCAGGCGCTGCACGTCTCCTCGGCGAGCGCCAACGCCTGAGCAAAACCCTCGCGCTGCCTCCATCCTTCGAGGCTCGGCGAACGCGAAAGCGCGTTCGCCTCGCACCTCAGGATGAGGCTCCTATTGCATGAAGAAGAAACCTCATCCCGAGGTGCCGCGCCTCTTGGCGCGGCCTCGAAGGATGGATGCAGCGCGACGAGCAACCGGGCGGGCGCGAACGGCGCTCAACCGCGGCGGAACGCCTTGTTGATGAGCTCGAGCATTTCCTTGGGGATCGGCTCGTTCAAGAGCTCGTCGCCGAGCTTCCGCAGCTTGTCTGCCTGGCGGCGCAGGCGCTCGACCTCGTCGGCGAGGCGCGCATCCTTGGCGAGCATCTCCTCGACCTTGCGCCGGGCCGCAGGATCGAGCCGGCCCTCGATGTAGTCCTGCAGATCGGCGTCGGTGATGGCGCGACGGTTTTTCATGCGGGCCTAAGCGACGCTCTTGAGCGATGGGCAGCGGCCACTACATTGATGCCGCCGGCTTCGGGCGGTTCCTCCTGCTCGCCGGATATGACCCGACAATGCAGCCGCTGCCAAGACAATACCAACACGGTCATTGGGGCGACCATTCCTTCAACATTGCGCGTGCCCGCGACAGGCGCGAGCGCACCGTCCCAACGGGGATACCCAGGATCGAGGCCGCCTCCTCGTAGTCAAATCCCTCGACCCCGCACAGCATCAGCACTTCGCGGAAGCGCGGCGGCAGCTTGCGGATCGCGGCGGCGAGCTCGTTGAGCGAGGCGCTTTCGAGCTGTCCGCCGCTTTTGACCGGCTCGGGCGCGCTGTCGATCGGCACCTCGTGGCGGACCGGGCTGCGCCGCCGGCGGCGCCATTCGCCGCGCAGCACGTTCTGCAGGATCGTGAACAGCCAGGCGCGCAGATTACCCCCCGGGTCGAGCTGAGGGAGGGCGCCGAGCGCCCGGATCAGGGTCTCCTGAACCAAATCGTCGGCATGGTCGCCATCGCGCGCGAGATACCGGGCAAATCTCCTAAGCCCAGGAAGTTGCTCAAGAATCTGGTCCTTCAAAGCGTTAGGAGGAGGGCGATTCGCGGGAACCAATCGTGCTGACCGGCATATAGCGTCGATGAGGACATGCCCCCAGAAACGAGCGGATTCATGAAAGCGTTCGAGGGCGCGGCGTTCGAAGGCAAATCATACCAGGGTTTCGCCGCGCCGGAGGATATTCTCGTCGACCGTAATCTTGCGGGCGGCGAGCGTCGCCGGTTGCTCGATGCCTGGAAGCTCGAACTCGAGTTGGCGGGCATTGGGGCAGATGCGCGCGGCGAGCCCGAGGAGATGCTGCGCCGAGTCAACGCGTGCCGCCGGTTGCTCAGCGAGGAAGAAGACTGACATGCAGGACGGAGGGACGTGATGCACACTGCGATGCAGACGACGGAGTTTCGCGACCTCTTGATCGCCGCACTTCCGCATCTGCGCGCCTATGCGCGATCGCTCACCGGCAGTGCGGATCAGGCCGACGATCTCGTGCAGGACACGGCGCTGCGCCTTCTCGGCGCCCAGGAGCAGTATCGCCAGGGCACCAATTTCCGCGCCTGGGCCATCGCCGCGCTCCGCAACCGCTTCATCGACATCCGCCGCCGCGCGCGCTTCCATGGCGGCTCGATCGAGGACATCGACACCTCGCTCTTTTCCCAGCAGGCCTCGCAGGAAACCGTCGTCTATTTCGAGCAGACGGCGCGCGAGTTCTGGCGCCTCTCGCCGGCCCATCGCGAGATCATCACGATGATCGGCATCAACGGCATGAGCTACGAGCAGGTGGCGAAGGTGCTCGGCTGCCCGATCGGCACCGTGCGCTCGCGCCTGGCGCGCGCCCGCGCCGAGCTGCAGAGCGCCATCGACGGCAAGGACGTGGCCCAGAGCCGCGCCGGCAAGCGCGCCCGCGACGTGAGCCGCGCGGCGTAGCCTCCGCTCCGACGCGCTTTGCGTGCTTCGAGGCTCGCGCTACGCGCGAGCACCTCGGCATGAGGCGCGGGGTTGGCGGAAAAACCGGTTTGGGCGCGATAAAGATCTCACCACATGCTGAGGTGCGCCGCGCTCTTGCACGGCGCCTCGAAGCACGTAAAGCGCCGATGCGGCGCTCGGTCAGTGCGGCTTGCCCTTGGTCAGGAGTTCGAGCCACTCCTGCGGCACCTTCTCGACCGGCAAAATCGCGCGCAGCATGCGCACGTGGAGGGTTTGCGCCCGTACGCGCTCGCATTTGAACGCCAGCGTCTCGTCCTCGGCGAGACGCTTTGCCACCTTTGCGCGATCGTCCGGCGACATACGGCCCTCCACGTAGTCCAACAGATCGGCTTCGGTAATCCGTTCGAGATGCGCCATTCACACCAAGTCGGGAAACCAGGCGCAGGGCCTGTATTATGGACGCAAGCGGACGGCTTCCGTTCCGCGCCCGGCCTGCGACGGCTTTGTCTGCCTGCGGCGGGGGGCGGCCGGAACCGGCCGTTCGCGCCGAGCGTTTACTAGTGGTCGTGCGCGAGCTAGGAAGGCCCCGCGAACACGCGATGGAGGGGAGCCTTGCTATCCGAATCGGACCGCCGGAAGGCCGCCGAGATCCTCTTGGCGGCGGAAAAAGAACGCAAGCCTGCGTTGCAGCTTTCGAAGACCTTCCCCGACATCACGATCGAGGACGCCTATGCGATCCAGGGCCTCGTCAACGACGCCAAGGTCAAGGCCGGCTCCAAGATCATCGGCAACAAGATCGGCCTCACCTCCAAGGCCATGCAGCAAAGCTCGCAGATCGACGAGCCCGATTACGGCGTGCTGCACGACTACATGGTGATCGAGGACGGCGCCAAGGTGCCGTTCGAGCGCTTCATCGTGCCGCGCGTCGAGATCGAGCTGGTGTTCGTGCTCGGGAAACCGTTGAAGGGCCCGGGCGTGGGCCTGCTCGACGTGCTGCGCGCGACCGAATACGTGGTGCCGGCGATCGAGATCATCGACGCGCGCGTGCAGAACCCGCGCAAGATCACCGACACGGTGTCGGACAACGGCGCCGCCGCGGGGCTCGTGATCGGCGGCCGCGCCGTGGGTCCGATGGACGTCGACCTCCGCTGGGTCGGCGGCCTGCTCTACCGCAACGCCGACATCGAGGAGACCGGCGTCGCCGCCGGCGTGCTCGGCCACCCGGCGCTGGGCATCGCCTGGCTCGCCAACAAGGTGGGGCGCTTCGGCACCGTGCTCGAGCCCGGCCGCGTGATGCTCTCGGGCTCGTTCATCCGGCCGGTGTGGGCGCAGAAGGGTGACACGCTGCGCGCCGATTTCGGCTCGCTCGGCAGCCTGGCGGTGCAGTTCGTCTGAACCGCCGCCGCTGCAGGGGCGCCGTGCGTGGTTCGAGGCGCAGCGAACGCGAAGCCGCATTCGCCGCGCACCTCACCATGAGGAATGATTTTTTCCGGCGCTGCCGCTGCCGCCATCCCCGCTGCAGCTCTTGGCGCTGGTGCTGGTGTTCTTCTTCCCCGGCCTCGCCCTCTGGATGCCGAAGGCGATCGGATGGTAGCGGAAGTCCGCGATCCCAGGATGCAAGTGGCGCGAGGCGCGCCAGGTGCTGCATCAAGCGGCGCGCGCGCCATCAGTGCCGTGCGTGCTTCGAGGCTC
>SBBV01000445.1 GCA_005240015.1 Candidatus Odyssella thessalonicensis
GTTCTACCTCGCGGCCGTGAGCCACGCCGGCGCGCGCGGGCTGATGCAGTTGATGCCTGGAACCGCGCGCGAAACGGCACGACGCCTGAAGCTGCGCTACGACCCGTCGAAACTCACCGAGGACGAGGCCTACAACCTTCGCCTCGGCACCGCCTTCCTGCATCAGCTCGTCGAGCGCTATGACGGTCTCTATCCGCTCGCCGCCGCCGCTTACAACGGCGGGCCGGGCAATGTGCGGAAATGGCTCGCGCGCTACGGCGATCCGCGCAACGGCAAGGTCGATCTCCTCGACTGGATCGAGCAGATCCCGTTCGAGGAGACGCGCAACTACGTGCAGCGGGTTCTGGAAAACCTCGCCATCTACCGTCACCGCGCTGGCCTGAAATCGTTGGCTGCTGAGCCACATACGCTGTGGCGACCGCCCGCCGGCGATGCGCTGAAGCTGCCGCCCGAGGCGCCGCCCGAGCCTTAGCCCGCGCAAACGAATCGTATAGCCAAGGCTTATACGACCCCTTTACCATGCGCGCTTGGGCACCCGAGCGGAACGCCAGGGGACGGTGGCGTGGGAGAACAGCATCGTTCAGGCCTCGGCCGCACGGCCGCCGCGCTCGCGCTCGGCGCGATGCTCGCGGCCGAGCCCGCATCGGCACAGACCAAGGCCTACAACGCGGCGGACGCTGCCGTGGTGGCGAATGCGCTGCGGGCGATTGTCGGCGGAAATCCGGCCGCAGCGCTGGCGCTGCGCGCCCAGGCGCAGGACCCGGCCGCCAAGAAGCTGATCGCCTGGTACGTGTATTCGCGGAAAGACGGGCGCGGCGACTTCGCCGAGGTGGCGGCGTTCTTGAAGGAAAATCCGCACTGGCCGGCGATGGACTACGTCGCGCGCACGGCCGACCGCTCGATCACGCCGAAGACGCCTGCCGCGTTGCTGCTCGCCTGGTTCGCGCACCGCCTGCCCGAAACCGGCGAAGGCCTGATGGACGCCTACGCGGCGCTCAAGAGCCAGGGCCGGGAGAAGGAGGCGCTCGATCTCCTGCGCCGGTCGTGGGCGCGCATCCGGCTCACCGACGCCGAAATCGACGCGATCCTGAAGAAGCACGGCGCCGAGCTGCGCTCCGAGGATCATGCCGCGCGCATCGGCCACATGGCCTCGCTCGGCCAGAAGCGCCTCGCAAAGGAGTTCCTCGACGAAACCACGCTCGAAAAGCCGCACCGCGCCATCGTCGAGGCGCGCATGAAGCTGCGCGACGAGCAGCTGCGCTGGAAGCCGGCGGTGGTCGAGGCGGCGCTGGCCAATGTGCCCGCGGCCGAGAAGCAGAAGGAAGGCTTCGTCTACGATCTCATCCGCTGGCACCGGCGCGGCGGCCGCCACGCCGAGGCCATGAAGCTCGCCGCCGCCCTCCCCGCCAAGCTCGAAGACCCCGAGCACATGTGGAAGGAGGTCGAGATCCTGGTGCGCGAGGCCGTGGCGCGGCGCCAGTATCAGGCGGCCTACGATCTCGCCCGCAATCATCGCCTCGGCCAGGGCGAGCATTACGCCGAGGCCGAGTTCCTCGCCGGGTTCATCGCATTCCGCCTGATGAACCGCGCCGATCTCGGCGAGCAGCACTTCGCGGCAGTAGCCAAGGTGAAGCACCCGGGCTGGGAGACCGCGCGCATCGACTATTGGCGCGGGCGCACGGCCGAGGCGCGCGGCGACAAGGCGAAGGCGCAGGAGTTCCTGAAGCGCGCCGCGGGCCACATCTCGACCTATCACGGACAGCTCGCGGCCGCGCGCCTCGGCCTGAAGGAGCTGAAGCTCGACGTGAGCGCCGGGGCCGCGCCCGATCAGAAATTCTGGGGCGACGAGCTGGTGCGCGCGGCGCATCTCCTGCGCGCGGCCGGCGATGTGCGCGGCGCGCGCGGATTCGCACTGCGCGCGGCCTGGCACGGCGGCGGCTGGACCGTGGCCCAGCACGCCTATCTCGCGAAGTTCGCGCTCGATCTCACCGCGCCCGACTATCGCACGCAGACCGAGGTGCGCTTCGCCAAGCTCGCCGGGCGCGACGGCGCCGCAGTGACGAGCTACGGCTTCCCGACGCTCGACCTGCCCGAGGCCAATGCGGTCGAGCCGGCGCTGGTCTTCGCGGTGATCCGCCAGGAAAGCGAGTTCATGGCCGCGGCCAAGAGCCACGCCGGCGCGCGCGGCCTCATGCAGCTCATGCCGTTCACGGCCAAGGCCGAGGCGCAGGACGCGTCGCTGCCCTATGCACTGAACCGCCTCACCGCCGATCCGGTCTACAATCTGAGGCTCGGCACGCAGCACCTGCAGCGCCTGCACGAGCTCTACCAGGGCTCCTATCCGCTGATGATCGCCGCCTACAATGCCGGTTCGGGCCGGGTCGATCGCTGGCTCGCGCAGCACGGCGATCCGCGGAAGGGCAAGATCGACTGGGTCGACTGGATCGAGCTCATCCCGTTCGAGGAAACGCGGCTTTACACCAAGCTCGTGCTCGAGAACCACGCGGTCTATCGCCTGCGCCTCGGCGACAAGGTCGATCTTAAGCACCTCACGGCGCATTGGCAGGCGCCGCCAGCGAACGCCGCCACCTGCAACACGCAAGTCGCCATGGCCGACGGCGAGACCGCCGCGCTCGTGCCGCTCAGCAGCGCCAATGGCGGCGAGGCCGACATCGGGAAGTACAACAAACAGCTCGAACGCAAGAAGAAGCCGGACGAGATCCCGGTCGTGCGCAAGGACAAGCCCGACAACCGCGCCGCCTCGCCGGAGTGCTGACAAAACCGTCATCCTGAGCAAAGCGAAGGACCTTGCCTCAACTGCCAACACTGTTGGCGGCGGACGCAAGATCCTTCGCTGCGCTCAGGATGACGAGTGCGAACGCGGCTTCGCGCTGATGCCGACCTGATCTATAACGGCTTGGCCGCTTCACGCCTGGAGCCCGCCCGTGCCCGCCTTCACCGACATCGCCGCCTGCGTCTTCGACGCCTACGGCACGCTCTACGATTTCAACTCGGCGGCGGCGCGCTGCCGCGCGCGGCTCGGCGGCAAGGCCGACGAGCTCTCGGCGCTGTGGCGTGCGAAGCAGCTGCAATACACCTGGCTGCGCAGCCTGATGGGCGCCTACGCGCCGTTCTGGCAGGTGACCGGCGAGGCCCTCGACTTCGCGCTCGAGACGCTCGACTTGAAGGATGCCGACGTCCGCGATCAGCTCATGAACTGCTATCGCGACATCGATCCGTTCCCCGAGGTGCCGGGCGTGCTCGCGCGCTTGAAGGAAAAGGGCATGCGCCTCGCCATTCTGTCCAACGGCTCGCCCGACATGCTCGCGGCGGCGGCCCGGCACGCCAAGCTCGATCGCGTGCTCGAGACTTCGCTCTCGGTCGATGCGGTCAAGATCTACAAGCCCGACCGCCGCGTCTACCAACTCGCCTGCAACCATTTCAGCGTGGCGCCGGCGCGCATCGCGTTCTTCTCGTCGAACGGCTGGGACGCGCATGGCGCGCAGCATTTCGGCGGCGTTGGTGTTGGCGGAGTTCAGAACATCATCATA
>SBBV01000077.1 GCA_005240015.1 Candidatus Odyssella thessalonicensis
ACCGCATGCTGAAGGATATCGGCATCAGCTCCGTCGACGCCGCGCGCGAAGCGAGCAAGCCGTTCTGGAAGAGCTAGGCTTCGTCTAGTCTCGGTGGAATCCACTCCCACCGAGGCTCGACGCGAACATGGTGATTTCAGACTTGCCGTTCGGCACGACCGACTGGGCCGCGGTGCCCCAGACCCGCCACCCCGGCGAAACCGGCGAGGCGCTGTGGCGCACGCGCCAATTCGGCGACGTGCGCATCCGCATGGTCGAATACAGCCCCGGCTACAAGGCAGACCATTGGTGCGAAAAGGGCCATTTCCTTCTCGTGCTCGAGGGCGAACTCGTGACCGAACTCGCCGACGGCCGCGTCGTCACGACGAAGCGCGGCATGAGCTATCACGTCGCCGACAAGGCCGAGCCCCACCGCTCTTCGGCGCCCCACGGCGCCAAGCTCTACATCGTCGATTAGCAGCGTTTCATTCTCCGCCGCATCGTCGCGGACCACGCCTTCTCCGTGTCCGCGGGGCGCTCCTGCACATAGACGCCGCGATCGATGATGATCGCCTGGTATTCGCGGTAGGTCATCCCGAGCGCCTCGGCGTGGCGCAGGCGGCGCAGCGCGATCTCGCGCGGCGGCGTTTTCCACGCCCGCTGATGCGCGCGGCGCCAGCAATAGGTATTCCAGTCGCCGCGCGGCAGCGGATCGTCGAGCGGCGGCCCGCCCTTGTGGCCGAGGCCCGGAATGGCCGCCGCTCGCCAACGCCTTCTTGCATCGTCCAACGGCATGGTGATGCTTCCTCGGCCGGTTTCGATGCATATTTCATGCCGAGTCGGCCAATTCTGCTGAAGGAAACGGCGCGTTGTCTCAGGACAAGCAGAAGGGGTTTCAGCCATCGCGCCGAATGGTGAGCGCGTTCCTGGCTGCCGGCGCCGTGATGCCGACAGCATTCGCGCGGGCGGCGCCGGCGGACCTTCTCGGCTGGGGCGCCACGCGCTGGGGCATGAGCGAGGCGGACCTCGCCGCCGTCCTCGGGTCCGGCCGCATGCGGCTCGCAACACCGCTCGAATATGGGCGCCTCGTCGTGCGCGACACGCTGCCGGGCCTGCGCATCGCGAACCGGCCCTTCGTGGCGCTGTTCCAGCTCGATCGCGTCAGCGAGCGGCTGGAGCAGGTGTTGCTGCGCTATCGCGGCGATTTTCCGATGCTGAGCGACTTCACGGCCGTGCGCGATGCGCTCGCCAAGGACTACGACGCGCCGCAGGAGCGCCGCGCCGAAACCGATTATCGAGGCACGTTCCCCTCGTTCTGGACCGAGGCGGGGTGGAAATTCCCGAGCACCGAAGTCGTGCTCTCGCTCACCGATCGCAACGCCAAACCCTGGAGCCGCAGGCGCAAGATACTCGTCGTCCGCTACTCGCCGCCCGCTCCCCGTTCTTCCCTCCCCCGTGAATAGCGACGTGAATAGCGGGGAGGTGGACGGCGCGCTCTTTGAGCGCCGGCCGGGGGGTGAGGGCAACGAGCTGCATCGGCGGAGGAAGGGTGGGCCTGTCATGCACCGAACTGCGAGCTTGGCGTGACCCCCATCCCGACCTTCGCCCGCTTCACGACCGCTTCGCGGGGGAGGAGTCCCCTCGCGCTACGCCTCCGCCTTCGTCGCCATCTGCTCGGCGGCGCGGATCGATTCGATGCGGATCTCCTCGGTGAGGCGCGCCTTCAAGGCCGCGAAATCCGGCGTCGTCTTCATCGTGTAGTGGCGCGGGTGCGGAAGGTCGACCGCGAGCTCGGCCTTGATGCGGCCCGGCCGCGCGCTCATCACCACCACGCGGCTCGCCATGAAGATCGCCTCCTCGATGTCGTGGGTGACGAAGATCACCGTCTTGCGCTCGGCCTCCCAGATCGCGAGCAGCATTTCCTGCATGAGCGCGCGCGTCTGGTTGTCGAGCGCGCCGAACGGCTCGGCGAGCAGGAGGATCTTGGGCTCATTCGCGAGCGCCCGCGCCAGCGCCGTCCGCTGCTGCATGCCGCCCGAGAGCATCTTCGGGAGATGGCGCTCGAAGCCGCGCAGCCCCACCTTGCCGATCCACTCCTCGCTGATGCGCTGCTGCGCGGCCGCCGGCACGCCGCGCTCGCGCAGGCCGAAGCAGATGTTCTCGCGCACCGTCAGCCACGGAAACAGCGTGTAGGACTGGAACACCATGCCGCGATCGGGCCCGGGCCGCGTCACCTTCTGCCCGTCGAGCAGCACCGTGCCGGTGGTGGGATGGTCGAGGCCGGCGACGATGCGCAGCAGCGTCGATTTCCCGCAACCCGAGGGCCCCAGCACGGTGATGAAGTCGTTGTCGGCGATCCTGAGGTCGATGGGCTCGAGCGCCCGCGTCGGCTCGCCGCCATGCACGCCCGGGAAGATCCGGCTCACGCCCTCGATGACGAGCTTCGACATGGCCTAATGCCAACCGCGTCGCGCGCCGTGCAGTGAGCAAAAAGGGGTCAGACCCCTTTTCGGTCCGCATCGCGACGCTGGTGGCTTGCAGGCCCAGTCGAAAAGGGGTCTGACCCCTTTTTGCCGCTCCGCCATAGTAACCGCCGTTGGCATCAGGCCAGGCTCCACGGAAAGAGCTTCTGGTTGACCATCTTGAAGAGATAGTCGGAGACCAAGCCGATGATGCCGATCACGACGATGCCGAAGATGATCTGGTCGGTGGCGGCGAGCGCCTGGCTGTCGATGATCGTCTTGCCGATGCCGCGCTCGGCGGCGATGTATTCGGCGACGATGACGTAGGTCCACGCCCAGCCGAGCACGAGGCGCAGCGACTCGGCGATCTGCGGCGCGCTCGCCGGCAAGAGGACGCGGCGCACGATGCCCGAATGGCCGGCGCCGAGCGTGTACGCGGCCTCGACGAGATCGCGCCGTGTCGAGGAGACGATCACCGCCACCATCAGCACCAGCGGGAAGAACGCGCCGATGAAGATGACGGCCATCTTCGAGCGCTCGCCCAACCCGGCCCAGACGATCAAGAGCGGGATGAAGGCCGAGGCCGGCAGATAGCGCGCGAAGGAGATGAACGGCTCGAAGAAGGCCTCGATCGGCTTGTAGGCGCCCATCAGGATGCCGAGCGGCACGCCGAGGAGCGCCGCCACGACGAAGCCGCCGACGACGCGCCAGACCGTGACGCCGATGTCGATGTGGTAGGCGTGGGCGGCCAAGAGAGTCCAGCCCGTCACGATCGTCTGCCACGGATCGCGCAGGAACAACGGATCGACCCATTTGCCGAAGGTGGCGGCGGCCCAGAGACCGACGAAGAGCACGAAGAACGCCACGCCGAGGACGATCTTCGCCCCGCGGCTGACCGGGATCAGCGGCCTGAACATGAGCCCCTCCTCAAACGGAAAGCGGGGCGCCGACGAACGCTTTCGCGTTCGCGCGCCCCGCGATCGCCGCGCGTGCCGCGCTACTTGATGAAGCTCGTGTCGACCGTGGCGTTGAGATCGATCTTCGCCTTGATCACGCCCGACTCGAGCAGCACGTCCTGCGCTTCCTTCAAGAAGGCCTGGATTTCGCCGCCGAAGAACTTCTGGTTCGCGGCCTTGTCCTGCCAGCGCAGGTAGGACTGCGACGTCTCGAAGGCCTTGGCGTCCTGCTTCACCGCGGCGCCCATGATGCCGAAGGATTTCTGCGGCTCCTTCTTGATCATCTCGAGCGCGTCGAAATAGCTCTTGGTGATCGCCTCGGCGGTCTTGCGGCTGTCCTTCAAGAAGGCCGGCGTGCAGCCGAACGTGTCCATCACCATCGGATAGTCGAGCGTGGTGGCGATGATGCGGCCGGACTCGGGCTTGTTGCGCACTTCCGAGATGTAGGGCTCGTAGGTGGCGGCGGCCGCGATGTCCTGCCCGGCGACGAACGCCTTGGCCGCGTTCTGCGGATCGAGGTTGACGACGGTGACGTCCTTCACCGAGAGGCCGTTCTTCTTCAAGAACCACGAGAGCAGGAAATAGGGTGCCGTGCCCGGCGCCCAGGCCGCGACCTTCTTGCCCTTCAGATCCTTGATCGACTTGATGTCGGGGCGCACCGCGAGGCCGTCGGCGCCGTAGCTCTTGTCCATCTGGAAGATCTGCGCGGTCTTGACGCCGGCCGCGTTCCACACGATCCAGGTCTCGACCGTCGTGGCCGCGCACTGGATGTCGCCCGAGGCGATCGCGAGGTGGCGGTCCTTCTGCGGGATCATCTTGATCGTGGCGTCGACGCCGTTGGCTTTGAAGATGCCGGCGTCGCGCGCCAGGATCAGCGGCGCGAAGCCGGTCCAGCCGCTGATGCCGATGCCGACCTTCATGCCCTGCGCTTGGGCGGGGCCGAACGCCGTTGCGCCCGCGAGCAGCGCCGCGGCCGCGATTCCGTATGCGAGTTTCATGTCCTCCTCCTCGTCCCTGAAAATGCCCGTGATGATGCGCGGCGCTTGTCCTCACGCCGCCGGCCGAAGCCGAAGCAAGGCGCATGCCACGCCCGGTTCGATTTCCGAGCGATGCTACAGGCGCGTTACACAGCCATCAAGCGCGCCCTGCAGGCGGGACGACCCGCGCGCCCACCTGCACCAGGGAGAGCCTCAGACGATGAACATCGAGTCGTTGATCGTGTTGTTGTTCGAGGTAAGGCTCATGACCGTCGCCATGGTGACCCAGTTGTCTCCGCCACCGTCGAGGTCGATCTGCACGAGCGTCGGACCACCCTGGTCGATCCACTGGAGGTAGCCGCCGCTGACCGCCTGCTGCACGCTCGCGACGGTGCCGTTGAAGACGGCGCTGAAGTCGAACATGTCGTGCGCGCCCGTGACGTCGAAGTCAAAGATCACGTCGTTGGCGTCGGCGAGGTCCTGATAGGCGAACGTGTCCGCGCCGGTCCCGCCGAACATCGTGTCCATGCCGGCGCCGCCGATGATGGTGTCGTTGCCGGCGCCGTCGTAGATCTCGTCGTTGCCTTCACCGCCGCTCAGCGTGTCGTCGCCGTCTTCGCCCCAGAGCCAGTCCTTGTCGGCGCCGCCGTCGATGGTATCGGCATCGTCGCCGCCGACGATCTTGTCGAGCCCCGTACCGCCGGTGAGCGTGTCGAGCCCGGCGCCGCCCTCGATGATGTCGTCGCCGTCGCCGCCCGAGAGCGTATCGTCGTCGCCATAACCGTAGAGCGCGTCGATGCCGTCGCCGCCTTCGAACACGTCGGTGTCGGCGCCGCCGTAGATCGCGTCGCTCCCTTCACCGCCGTCGACCGTGTTGAGGCCGTCGCCGGCGAAGATGATGTCGTCGCCGCCCTGGCCGAGGACCGTGTCGTTGCCCGCGCCGGCATTCACGTCGTCGCCGTCCTCGCCGGCGTCGATCGTGTCATCGCCGTCGCCGCCCTTGATGGTGTCGAAGCCGCCGCCGCCGAACAGCGCGTCGTTGTCGTCGCCGCCGTCG